>JAHEZH010000002.1 GCA_023251155.1 Flammeovirgaceae bacterium
TAAGTATAAAACAATTTTTAATCCGTTAGTTGCCAATAATGAATTGGACGTATTGTATATTTCTATTGATAAAGAATCTTGGGAAAAGAAATGGGAAGAGAATATCAAATTTAATCAACTTGAGGGATTTCATGTCTTAGCAAATGATATTCTCAAGGAAGACATTTGGAATTCATTGGGAGGTGAAAAGGGCATTATTCCTAGATATGCTTTAATTGATAAAAATGGAGCTGTGTATCTAGGTGATGCAGCGAGGCCAAGCGATTCGTCCAAGTTATTGCAACAAATTGAAAATATGTTGAAGACTCATCCTTAGCTCTAACTGAATGTTTGAGCGATTATAAGAAAATTACTCTTTTTGTTTTCTTCTCAATTGTTGGGCTAATTTCTACTCCTTATTCCTTGTTTTCCAATCGTGTCAATGGCCTATATTCGTTTGAGGTGGATAAAGAGCAGAAAATGAAAACAAAGAAGATTGAATGGCGGAGGTGGTTTCTCTTTTAGCTCCGCCAGGAGACCGCCCCCTCCGACCCTGCCTCACAATGCCCAGTAGAAATCGATGGCTTTTTTATTTCCTCACCGCTCTCATCTTCGTTCCCATCCGGAATCTGGCCGCTAATTCGCTTAGTAGGTAAAATATTCCGTTAGGGGAATAGTGCCAGACAGACTTGGTATGGAATATGTCTATTACCTTTGTGCATCCATTTTTTAAACTTTGAAAACAGCCCGTAAGGTAATTGTATATGTAGCCCTCACGCTGCTGGTAGTGGTTGTAGCCCTTACCACTTCAGTGTTTTTATTTAAGGACCGCATCATTCAGCAGTTTATACGCGAAGCGAACAAGAGTCTGAATACCCCCATCAAGATTGGGAAAATTGAGGTGTCGGCATGGCAGGATTTCCCCAACTTGTCCATCGTATTTACTGACGTGTACGTGGAAGACAGTCACCAGGGTACCTATCCGCTGCTTACCGCCGAAACGATTTATTTTTCTTTGAATACCTATGAAGTATATCAGGGGAAGTACTCCATTCGTGGACTAAAAGTGGTGGACAGCGAAACCAATCTGAAAATCAATGCGGTGGGGATAAGTAATTATGTCATCACCAAGACAACCGGTAAAGGCGGTGGGGGTATTACGCTGGACCTGAAAAATGTACAACTCAAAAACACCAAAGTAAGCTACCTCGATCAGCTCATTCATCAGCATCATGTCTTCAGCAGCGATGAGCTTACTGCTTCCATCGGGGTGGAGAACGAGGTCTATCGAATTGAAGCAACGGGCGACCTTACCACCGATCAGATCGGAATCAGAGAAAAGATTTTTCTCAATCAGAAACGCTTTGATGTAAATGCCCGGCTCGATTATGACGACGCCAACAAGAGTATTGTTATCAAGCCTTCTAAGCTTGCCATCAACAAATCGGTATTTGATGTGCGTGGTACTTATCGGTTTAATGACAAAAATGAAATCGATCTGATCACCGAGGCAAAAGATGCCGACATCCAGACCATCATCAATTTATTTCCGGCCGAGATCACCCGAAAGTTAAAATCATACCAAAGCAATGGTGATGTATTTTTCAAATTAGGATTGAAGGGCGAAATCAGTTCCGCCAAAAGCCCGTTCCTTTCCGTAAGCTTTGGCTTGAAAGATGCCACGCTCTATCATCCGGAATACAAATCAAAGATCACTCACGCCAACCTGGATGGATCTTTTGCCAGCCCTTCCATCACTGACTTCAATAACTCGAAATTATTCCTGCGCAACATACGTGGCGAACTCAATGGCAAACCGTTTGAATCAAATCTCTCCATTCAGGATTTTGAGAATCCAACCGTGGATTTCTATTTCAAAGGAGACCTGGATGCCTCCTCTATCCGAAATTTTTATCCTTCTCCTTCTATCAACAGCCTTGAAGGAGAAATCAAAGCTGATTTTTCGCTGGTGGGAGAAATCGGCTTGCTGAAGAAGAAATCAACCGCGCAACACGTGCGCACCAATGGCTCTATTGAATTGCGTAACATCAACTTTACCTACGGCAAAAACAACATTCCTTTTACCGATTTGAATGGCTCGCTGCAATTCAACAATAGTGATCTGGCTCTCAGTGGAGTAAAAGGTCAGTTTGGGAAAAGTGATTTCCTGTTGAATGGATTCTTCAAAAACATCGTCACCTACCTGCTCTTCGAAAATCAACCGATCGGGATTGAAACGGATCTTAAGTCCGACTTCCTCGACCTGGATCAATTGTTTGAAATTGGATTTGGACAAGCATCCTCCAATGAATACCGTTTTTCCATCTCACCGCAGATCTATCTCAACTTCAATTGCGATGTGAAAGCGATGAAATACAAACGCTTCACACCCCGTAAAATAAAGGGAGATCTGCTGGTTAAGAATCAGGTGGCAGTGTCTCGAAACATTGAGTTCAATGCCATGGGTGGTCATCTGTCATTGAATGGAATTGTGGATGCTAAAAACACCAATGCTATTGATGTAGTCAGTTCATTCAAACTAAATGGTGTGCATACGGACAGCGTGTTTTATGTATTTGATAATTTCAGCCAGGATTTCATTCAGGACAAACACCTAAAAGGCCAGGCGTTTGCCGATGTCGCACTGGAGATGACATTCAATCAAAATCTGAAACTCTATCAGGAAACATTAATCGCTGATATTGGTGTGAACATCAAAAACGGAGAGCTGAATAATTTTGAACCTATCCGCAGCCTGAACAAATACATTGATGACGAAAGCCTTAGCAAAGTTCGTTTCGCTGATCTGAAAAACGACATTCACATCGAAAACAAAACCATCTACATACCACAGATGGAAATACGCAGTAATGCCACCAACATTATGCTGAGCGGCACTCACACCTTCGATCAACGTATCGATTACCGGGTGACCGCTCCGTTACGCAATAAAAAGAAAATAGATCCGGATGAAGCCTTTGGTGCAGTGGAAGATGATGGCCGTGGTCAACTGAAAATCTTCCTTAAAATATACGGTACTACCGACAAGTACGATGTAAGTCTTGATAAGCAGGCCGTGAAAAAGAAAATCGCCAGCGATTTCAAGAAAGAAGTACAGGAACTGAAAGATGCCTTCCAACAAAAAGGCAAACAAAAAAAGAAAGAGTTGGAACTGGAGAAAGACGAGTACTTCGATTGGGAAGAGAATTAAAGCGACTTCGCTCTATTCCAATATTCATCCATCTCTGCCAGCGTCATCTCTCCCATTTTCTTTCCGTCTTTGGCTGATTCTGTTTCCAGGTATTGAAAGCGCTTGATGAATTTCTTATTGGTACGTTCCAGTGCCTCTTCCGGGTCGATATCAATAAAGCGCGCGTAATTCACCAGCGAAAAGAGAAGATCACCAAACTCTGCCATGGCTTTTTCTTTATCAATCCCCTCGTTGGTGGTGGTGTTCATTTCTTCTTTGAACTCCTGCATCTCCTCCTCTACTTTCATCCACACGTGTTCTTTCTTTTCCCAATCAAAACCTACACCACGGGCCTTGTCTTGTATGCGAATGGCTTTGACCAATGCAGGCAATGACTTGGGTACACCACCCAATACGGATTTATTCCCCGTCTTCAGTTTTATTTTCTCCCAGTTACGTTTCACGGCCTCATCATCTTCGGCAATCACATCGCTGTAGATATGCGGATGGCGTTCTACCAGCTTATCACAAATAGCATTGAGCACATCTGCTACATCAAACTGTTTTTGTTCTGAAGCAATGCGCGCATAGAAAACATTGTGCAGCATCAGATCACCCAGCTCTTTCTTCACCTCAGGCAGATCACCTTCCAGAATCGCATCCGAGAGTTCATACGTTTCTTCAATGGTAAGGTGGCGCAAGCTTTCCAGGGTTTGCTTTTTATCCCACGGGCAGTTTTCGCGCAGCTCATCCATAATCGTGAGCAAGCGGTCAAAGGCTTTTAATTTAGCTTCGCGGTTCAGGTCGGGGGTGGAATAAGGCTTCTTCATAGCTCAAAAATAAACTTTGTTTCGGTCACTTATTATCGCTGTTATAATCACACAGACAAACAGTTTACCTCTTATCTTTGCCCTACACTAAAATTCACCCGTCTGTGACTCTTATTAAATCGATTTCAGGCATACGCGGCACCATTGGTGGTGCACCTGGCAATAACCTCACCCCGGTAGATGTTGTAAAGTTTGCCTCCGCTTACGGTACATGGATCAAATCCCGCAAAGGAAAAAAAATAGTGATCGGTCGTGATGCCCGCATCTCTGGCGAAATGGTGAACTCACTGGTGGTAGCTACCCTACAAGGCCTCGGTTTGGATGTGATCGATCTTGGCTTGTCCACTACCCCAACGGTAGAGATTGCAGTGCCCCTGGAAAAAGCCGCAGGAGGAATTATCCTCACGGCCAGTCATAATCCAGCTCAATGGAATGCACTAAAGCTGCTGAATGAGCATGGCGAGTTCATCACCGCAGAAGATGGTGCCACCGTATTACAGATAGCTGAGGAGGAACGTTTTGATTTTGCTTCGGTAGAACAGCTGGGCAGCTATCACTACACAGATAAATACATCAGGAAACACATTGACCTGGTAGTCAAACACAAACTGGTGAACGTGAAGGCCATACAAAAGGCCAGGTTTAAAATTGCCGTTGATGCCGTAAACTCTACCGGGGGGATCTTTATCCCTCAATTATTAAAAGCACTGGGGGTAAAGAAAATTATTCCATTGTATTGCGAGCCTAACGGTAAATTTCCGCACAACCCGGAACCTCTTCCGGAGAACCTGAAGAAAATCAGCAGTGTAGTAAAAAAAGAAAAATGTCATCTGGGTATTGTGGTTGATCCGGATGTTGACCGCCTCGCTTTTGTGCAGGAAGACGGCAAAGCCTTTGGTGAAGAGTATACGCTGGTGGCCGTAGCCGATTATGTGTTAAGCAAACGAAAAGGCAACACGGTGTCCAACCTTTCATCTACCCGTGCTTTGCGCGATGTGACCGAGAAGGCCAATGGCAAATATGTAGCAGCTGCTGTGGGTGAAGTGAATGTGGTAACGGCCATGAAAGAAGCCAATGCCGTGATTGGTGGCGAAGGCAATGGTGGAATTATTGTACCTGATCTGCATTACGGCAGAGATGCATTGATTGGTATCGGATTGTTCCTGACTCACCTCGCCAGGTCAAACAAAAAAGTATCCGAGCTAAGAAACGATTTGCCTTCCTATTTCATTTCGAAAAATAAAATTGAACTTACTCCGGATATCGATGTGGATAAAGTACTGGAGGCCGTGCGCGAAACGTACATCAGCCATCCGATCAATACAATCGATGGCGTAAAGATTGATTTTGAAGAGGAGAAAGAATGGGTGCATTTGAGAAAATCAAACACGGAACCGATCATCCGCATCTATGCCGAATCACAAAACGAAAAGAAAGCCAATGCCCTGGCCCAGCGAATGATTGCCGCTATACAAACCATAATAAAATCGTAATTTTGCTTCCGGAATGAGTTACACTATTTCGCTTTTCAGGAAGGAAGTAAAAGAACAGAATCAGGGGTTTGATTTTCTGGAATATCAATCGAAGATTCCGGATTTCACGGCAGAGCAATTTCAAAAACTGAAGCGGCGCCTGCTCACTTATAAATTTGAGATCGAGACAGAAACAAACGACTACATCGTATTCAATTTCAAAGGTGGTCAATTCGGAATACAGGTAACCCTTTTCAGCAACCAGCTTTCATTTAGCTCTGGCTTCAATGAAGATGGCATTTTTGAAATCGCGCAGACCGCCTCTGAGTTTACGGACAGCGGAGAGTTTGCCAAGCTGGACATGCAGGAAGGAAAATGGGAAACGTGGGGAGATGTATAAAGTACTTTGGTTATGGTGAAAAGAATATATTTAGACAACGCGGCGACCACACCTCTGGACGAAGAAGTGTTTGAAGCAATGAAGCCGTTCCTGCTGGAAGATTTTGGTAATCCATCGTCCACTCATGCTCATGGCCGGAAAGTACGGGCAGCCATTGAATCTTCACGTAAGAAAATTGCTGAACTACTTAACTGCACTCCTGGTGAAATCATTTTTACATCCGGCGGAACCGAAGCCGACAATACACTTATTGTAAATGGTATTCAGGCCTATGGCATTCAGCATGCCATTTCAACCCCCATCGAACATCATGCCGTTACTCACACACTGGAAATACAGGAAAAGAAAGGCATCATTCAGGTACATCATGTCGACATGGATGAAAATGGACATATCAGCCTCACTCATCTGGAAGAGTTGCTGCAGAAATACCCTAATGCATTGATCTCCCTGATGCATGCCAACAATGAAATAGGAAACCTGCTTGACATCGAAAGAGTGGGCGAACTGGCAAAACAATACAAAGCTTTCTTCCATTCGGATACGGTGCAGACCATGGGGCACTACAGGCACGACATGAAAAATCTGTATGTGTGTGGCATGACGGCCGGTGCGCATAAGTTTCATGGACCGAAAGGAGTTGGCTTCATGTACATTCGCAAAGACAGAAAGATTGGACAGCTGATACACGGTGGTGCCCAGGAACGTAATATGCGTGGTGGCACTGAGAATACGTATGGTATTGTCGGGTTAGCGAAAGCATTGGAGATTGCTTACCGCGATATGGCCGAACATGAAGCGCACATCAAAAAACTGAAAGCCAGAATGATCGACCGTCTTCGTGAAGCCATCCCTGGCGTTGCTTTCCACGGTGACTCTGCCAATCTTGACAAGAGTTTATATACTGTATTGAATGTAAGCCTTCCCGAATCAGAAGAGAATTCGATGTTACTTTTCAATCTGGACCTTCAGGGGATATCGGCATCAGGCGGAAGTGCCTGTAGTAGCGGAGCCTCCACCGGATCGCACGTGCTCGGTGCGCTGTATCCGGGATCCAATCGCGGTGCCGTGCGTTTTTCGTTCAGCAAAAACAATACACAGGAAGAAATTGATCTGGCGGTCAACAAACTGGCCGAGATTGTAGGTGTAAAAGAGGACGTTTCTTAAACCAGGAATGAACATATCCTTCATTGGTTCGGGTAATCTGGCATGGCACCTGGCTCCAGCGCTTGATAATGCCGGGTATGTGGTGAAAGAAGTTTACAGTCGCAATCCCAAACATGCCGAAGCGTTAACGGAACGCCTTTACCAGGCCGAAGTAAAAGCTACCCTTGATTTTTCTACCAGCGTATCGTCCGTATTTTTTATTGCCACCAGCGATGACGCTATCGAAAATATCGCACGTGAAATAATCCTGCCTGAAGAAGCCTATCTTTTTCATGTATCAGGAACACAACCCCTGAGCGAACTACAGTATGCTGCTACGGTAAACACAGGAGTATTTTATCCACTACAGACTTTTACCCGAAATAAAAAAATTGACTTCAGCACGATTCCGCTATTTATTGAAAGCAACAATGCGGAAACGGAAAAAGTAATGATGGAACTGGCCAAAGCGATCAGCAGCCGGGTGAAAAAAATTGGCTCAGAAGAACGAAAGGCCTTGCATGTAGCAGCAGTGTTCGCCTCTAACTTTTCCAATCATATGCTTACGCTTGCAAAAAAAGTGTTGGAAGACAATGGGCTTGCCTTTGATCTGGTGAAGCCCCTCATCGTGGAAACACTGAACAAAAGCCTGTCGATGAACCCGGAAGAGGCACAAACCGGCCCGGCACGCAGGGGTGATCTTGAAACGCTGGACAAACACATTGCGTTTCTCAAAGAAGAAAAGGAGCTGTCGGCTATTTATAAAATTATCACACAGGATATTCTCGATACGTATCAGCCGGAGTAGAAGCGTTACCGGCTTCCGGTTACAAGTGCTTACGCCTTACCGCTGAATGCGCAGACTTGCATTAGACCGGAAACCTGTAACGGGTAACTTCTTCCGTCCTCTATTTTTACCGTCTTTCCAATTCATTCAACCGATTGTGTTTGCTAAACAGGTACTGATTTTGCTTACCTTTAATTTTCCACAAAAAGTAAAATCATGCGTAATATTCTTACTGTATTGCTAGGTGCTGCTGCCGTTAGCGCCTTTGCACAAGCTCAACCCCGCGAATCACTTGATCCTAAAGTAACCGAAGTATGGGATCTGAAACCCAAGAAGATCACTGCTAATCCGGTGTTTGCTGAAGCTCCCTCTGATGCCATTGTTTTATTCAATGGAAAAGATCTTTCTGAATGGACCACGCTTGATGGCGCTGCCGCTGCCTGGGAAGTGAAAGATGGTGCGTTCACCGTAGCCAAAGGGAAAGGTGACATCAAAACAAAAAAGACATTTGGTGATTTTCAATTGCATATTGAATGGCGATCTCCTGCTGTTGTCGAAGGCGAAGGTCAGGGCCGTGGTAATAGCGGCATCTTTTTACAGGAGCGCTATGAACTGCAAGTATTGGATAGCTATGAAAGTGTTACTTATTCGAACGGACAGGCTGGTTCCATTTATAAACAATCCATTCCATTGGTGAACGCCACCCGCAAGCCAGGCGAATGGCAAGCCTATGACGTTGTGTATACCGCTCCTCGTTTCAGTGACAATGGAAGAGTGATTGCCCCTGCTTATATTACTGTTTTACATAATGGTGTGGTCATTCAAAATCACACACAGATCAACGGCCCTACCGAATACAAAGGCCTCCCTGTTTATGTATCACATGGTAAAGCTTCACTGAAGTTGCAGGATCACGGCAATCCGGTAAGTTTCAGAAATATCTGGGTCAGAGAATTGTAATCATTAAGAGAGGAAGGGATGGCCAGGAAATAGAAGCGGAAATCAGGAGCGCTTTGAATCTGGTTCGGAATCGGTTCGTGAATACATCACTCTAAAACAAAAAGTCAGGTTCATCACCTGACTTTTTTATTGCTGACTAAATAAAGTGTGCTTATTGAATAGCCGTAACAACCTCGCCACGGATAGCAAGTTGTACAAAGCCATTTTCAACGTTTGAAGTAACCGTGATGGTTTTGTTGAAACCACCTGCTGCCGCAGCATTGAATGTTGCTTTGATAAATCCTTGTCCGTTTGGAGGGATTGGATCTTTGGTCCAGTCAGGAGTAGTGCAACCGCAGGATGCCTGCACGTTGGTAATTACCATCGGCACCGCGCCTTTGTTGGTGAATTTGAATTCGTGTGTAACCGGTACACCTTGCTTGATTTTTCCGAAGTCAAAATTTTGTGAATCGAAAGCGGCCACCGCCACTACCGCAGGTGCTGTCTTTTCAGGAGCTACAGCCGTCTGACTGAAGCCCACCTTGGCACACACTGCCAATGCCAATAGGAAGAATAATTTTTTCATTTTCTGGTCAATTTTGGTTTAAACTTAGTGGGTTTCCCCGAACGATACAAACGTGATACAAATATCCGACCATTGCAGTTAACAAGTTTCTAAAAAGTGTTAATGTCTTGTTAAACCCCGCTTTGCGCCAGGAGGGCTGCATCTGCCTGGTATAAATACTCGTTACCTTTACAAAGTGAGCCGATCCACATTAAGAATAGTTATTATTCTGGCTGCCATCAGCATTGCCGGTATTACCGCCACCCAGATTTACTGGGTGCGCAGGGCGCTGGAGGTTCGCGAAAACCAGTTTTACCGGGATGTAAATGCCTCATTGCGAAATGTGGCCCAGAAAATCTTCGAGATCAACCGCACTCCTTCATCAGCGAATAATCCGGTCAACCAGCTTTCGAGCAATTATTTTACAGTCATGATCAACGGCCCGATAGACGCCAGCCTGCTCGAATTTCTGCTGAAAACAGAGTTTGAAAAAAGAAATGTGACTTCTGAATTTGAGTACGGCATTTACGACTGCTCAGAGAAATGCATGGTGGGTGGCAATTACATATCACCCAAAAAAGGAAAGACGGTAGCCTTCCCACAGGCAATACAACTGAAAAACGATGGGTACTATTTTGCCGTGGTCTTCCCTGGCATCGAGGCCAACCTGATCAGCCAGATGGGTATCTGGGGATTTTCATCTGCTGTGCTACTAGTGGTGATCTTCTTTTTCATTTATACCCTGCTGGTCATTCTGAAACAGCGCAGGCTTTCTGAAGTACAGAAAGACTTTATCAACAACATGACACACGAGTTTAAGACACCCATCTCCACCATAGCTATTTCTGCCGAGGTGCTAAAAACTCCTGGCATTGTGCAGACACCGGAACGATTGCTGAACTATGTCACCATCATTCAAAATGAAAACAACCGGCTGAAGCAGCAGGTAGAGCGCGTACTTCAGATGGCACGATTGGATAAGGAAGACATCGGATTAAAGAGAGAGCAGCTTGATATTCATGAACTGATCTGTGAAGCAGTCAAAAATATTACGCCTTCACTGCAATCCAAAAACGGCAAAATTAATCTCGATCTCAATGCCATGCAGAATAGGGTATCGGTGGATCGCCTTCACTTCACCAATGTGTTTTACAATCTGCTCGACAATGCCATCAAATACAATCCATCGGCACCCGAGATCGTGATTAGCACCCGTGCAGACAACAAGATGCTACAGATTTCCGTTTCGGATAATGGAATTGGTATCAAGGAAGAGAATCATAAAAAAGTGTTCCACAAGTTCTATCGCGTACCTACGGGCAACATTCATGATGTGAAAGGCTTTGGAATAGGGTTGAACTATGTAAAGCTTATTGTTGAAAAACACGAAGGCAAGGTTTCGTTACGAAGCAACATAGACAAGGGCTGTACGTTTACCATTGAGATTCCTTATATCGATTGACACTAACCATTCCCCTCTATGTCAAAACGAATTTTGTTAGTAGAAGATGATCCAGGGCTGGGTTTTGTGATTAAAGACAATCTGGCCATGAAAGGCTATGAGGTCACACTGTGTGCCGATGGAGAGGAGGGGCAAAAAACATTTCAACAGCATGTTTTTGACTTATGCATCTTTGATGTGATGATGCCAAAGAAAGATGGATTCTCTCTGGCCGAAACCGTACGCGAAAAGAATAAAGAAATTCCTATTCTTTTTGTCACCGCAAAATCGATGATTGAAGATAAAGTGGCCGGCTTTACTGCGGGGGGCGATGATTATATTACCAAACCATTCAGCATGGATGAGTTGTATCTTCGCATCGAAGTTTTCTTAAGACGTACCAGCAACATTTCGCAAAAAGGAGAAACGTTTCAATTAGGTCAGTACAGTTTTGATAGCCATAACTTCGTGCTGTCCAATGCGACCAGCTCCAAACCATTGACACAAAAAGAAGCGGAGGTACTGAAACTACTTTGCCTTAATAAAGATCGTGTATTGAAGCGTGAAGAAATACTAAAGGCCGTGTGGGGAGATGATGATTATTTCATGGGCCGGAGTATGGATGTATTCATCTCAAAGCTGAGAAAGTACCTGAAAGAAGATCCGGGAGTCCAGATTGTAAACTACCACGGTGTCGGATTCCGGTTGGAGCTCTGATTTTCTTCCCTCATCCATTACATTATGATAATATTTCGTGCAGTACCTGCACGGAACGGGCATCGCCAAAACCATCGATGTGGCTGGAGTAAAAGCGAATCAATGCATCCAATATGTTTTTCCGTGAGGAAGAAGCGATTGGATTGCTGAAAAACGCATCCGAATCCAATAGTTCTTTTAAAACTAACTCTTCATGAACATCTACCAGTCTGCCTCCCAGTACTTCATTGGTATTCTGAGGACCAAAGCCTAAATACCTGCTGAGCTGGATCAAAAAAGTAAGATGAAAATTTTCAACACGCTCGCCCATCTGATCCAGAGAAATGAACGAACGAATAAGAAACTCACACAATTCTGAGGTATGGCTTTCTTCTTTGATACATTTATTAATGATCTCATTCATAAACATCGCAATGGAAGACTTGCGAACGTCTTTGTTTAACGACTGAAAAGCATATAAGCACCGCACTTCTTTGATGCGCATGATCCCCGCATTCTCGCGGTGATACACCACCAGATCGAGTAAGGTAAGCGGCTGATACAAGGCCATCTTGCTTCTCGGCGAATTGCTGCGCACCCCATTGACAATGTAACTCTGCAATCCAAAAAGCTCGGTAAAAATAGTGACGATGATTGACGTATCACCGTACTTGGTAAATCGAAAAACAACTCCTTTGGTTTTGTGCAGCACAGGGAAACGTTAATCTCAACTCTTCGACTCGCGGTTACTCATTCCTTCCACAAACGACTTGCGGTTGCGCGCCTCGTACTTATCTTTTTCACCCAGCATCACCTGAGCGCTGTCTTCATTGAGGCGATACGAAAAGGAGGCAAGCTCTCCGGTTTGAGTGCATATCGCATGTACTTTGGTTACAAACTCGGCTACAGCCAAAAGATAAGGCATAGGCCCAAATGGCTTGCCCTCAAAATCCATATCCAGCCCGGCCACAATTACGCGCTTTCCGGAATTGGCGAGTTGATTGCATACATCTACAATGGCCGGATCAAAAAACTGTGCTTCATCGATACCCACTACATCGCAGTCGCCTGCTAATAGCACAATATCTCCGGCAAACTGCACCGGTGTGGAGCGTATCTCGCGTGCCGCGTGGGATACAATCCGCTCTTCATGATAGCGTTTATCGATAGCGGGTTTAAAAATCTCTACTTTTTGCTGTGCAATCAATGCCCGATTAAGCCTGCGAATCAGTTCTTCTGTTTTACCGGAAAACATACAGCCACAGATTATTTCTATCCATCCGCTTCTCCGGTCCTTGCTGCCTAAATGGGGTTCAATAAACATACATGCAAGTTATTAATTTGAAGACGGTATCGATTTGAAAATTTGAAAATGACACTGCTCCCTGCCAAAAAATGCCTCTGATTGCACCACCAAAACTAATCTGAATAGCGAAGATGAGGAAGCTTGTACTCCTCCGCTACACACACAACTACCTCCCCCAAAGGCCTTGACTGACAAGCTAATCGCTCGTTCTCACCGAGCCGGCCTTCTTGCCGGTATCGTTCTTCCGCCGGTGTAATTGCACTGAAATTTTCCATTCCCTGGATCACAACCATCTTGCAAGTGGTACACCTGCCTTTGCCTCCACAAGCATGCATCCAGTCCACCCCACTCTCCAGAAGCAGCTTTAGTGCGCTGGTGCGGGTATCCTGGCCAATAACTTCCTTTTGTGCAAAATTTTCTATCGTTATCTTTACCATCAGCGGGCAACTTAGTGTAACCCGTGGCGTTTTACAACTACTTAAAAAAACCGAATGGACGAACGTTTAAGCCTTAAGGCAGTTGATGACTACAGTGATGACTATTCTTCCAAAGTGGCGGCCTCTTTCTTTGCAGGCAAAGAGCGGATCACCGGGGCTGAAATACGCAACCTTAGTGCAATTCAACAAGTTAATCTTTTTGTAATCCGCGAATTGCTGCATGCATGGAAGCATGAAGGGCAAAAGTTGAGAAGCCCTTACTTTGATTATGCAAACCCGGAAGTAGCCGATGCGCTAACCAAGTTTCACAACCTGCTTTCCAATAATATCTCCATCACCAGGGAAAATTTTCAGCCGTTGCTCAAGAAGGCGGTAAGCCGTACACTATACCTGATTGTAGATCCGTATGATTTCTTTTCTGATTTACTGGAAGGTCAGGTGCAAACTGACGATCTGAAGAACGAAATCAGGTATCTGAAAATCAACAAACCTCCGCTGGAGCGATTGGTACAACGTCTTGAAGAGAAGAAACAAACGGAAATCAATGGAAATGGATTCAGCTTACTTGATGCGGTGCTGGAAGAAGTACATTTCACCCCGGAAGATCCGGAAGAATATTTGAAACAGTTTTCATTGGTTGCTCCGCTTACGTTAGAGAAACTGTACGATCAGAAAACAGAAGAGCCGAAAGTTGTAATGACCGCTGAAGTTCCTCCTGTTGTTAGTCCGCCACCTGCTTACACGCTACCGCAAGCAAAACAGTTGGAAATTCCGGTGAAGCCCCCTGAACCTAAGAAAGAGGTGAAACAACCTCAGCCGGTTGCCGCCAATCACCTGGGGAAAATAGGCCGCATTAAAGACAATCTCACCATCAATCAAAAATTCATGTTCACCAAAATACTTTTCAATGGTGATTTTGAAATTTTTACTGAAGCGATCGACCGATTGGATACATTGGATAACATCAAACAGGCATATCACTACCTGGAACAAAACTATCCGGAGTGGGATCGCGACAGCGAAGAGTATGAAGAATTTATTGAGCTGGTACAAAAACGATTTTCCTGATCAATGAGTTAATTGCCCACGCCGATAATCGGCATCCCTGCTAAATAGATCCCACTTTTGAACCGGCCGGGTCTTTTTAGTTTATGACCATCGGTGCGTTCAGGAGAATGACCATCCGAATTAATTTAAATACGCTGAAGCACCTGGCTTCGGTGTGCATCCAGCTTAAGCAAAACGAAGAGCAGAATAGTAAACGCCAGCAGGGATGAACCTCCGTAGCTAAAGAACGGAAGCGGAATTCCAATCACGGGGAATAATCCTACCGTCATGGCGATGTTCACGGCAAAGTGAAAAAAGAAAATACTGGCTACTCCATAGCCATACGCACGCGCAAACCGGTTCTTCTGTCGCTCCGCTATAAAGATAATGCGGAGTAATAGCGCTACAAATAACCCGATGACCATTAAACTGCCTACCCAACCCCACTCTTCTCCTATCGTACAAAAAATAAAATCCGTACTCTGTTCAGGCACAAAGTCAAACTTGGTCTGTGTTCCCTCAAGGAATCCCTTACCGAAGAAGCCACCGCTACCAATGGCAATTTTTGACTGCGTTACATTCCATCCAAAACCCAGTGGATCTGAATCAGGATTAATCAATGCTTTTAACCGGTTTTGATGATGCTGGGGAAGGACGTTGTTAATGACATAATCCACGCTCTCAATAACCAGTGAAAGCATCACTGCACCTGCAGTTAACAACACGATCCGCTTCAGTTTTCTTTTACCGAAAAAAATAACGGTCACCAGCACCACTGCTACACCGATATGCAGGTAAATCTGATTGCTGACTAATAGCGTGAGTATAAAAATGATGGCCGAACAAAAACCTACAATAATTAAAAAAGGAGACATCCCTTCACGATAAAACACCACCAGGAATGATGCAAACACCATGGCTGTACCAAAATCCTTTTGCAGAAATATCAAGGCAATCGGGGCACACATCAAGGCAAATACGGATAGCTGACTTCGCATATTGTCCATACGAAATCCAACGGTACCGATAAACTTGGCGATGGCCAGGGCAGTAGCTACTTTGGCAAATTCAGAGGGTTGAATTCCAAACATCCCTATACCCAGCCAGTTTTTGTTACCGCCTACTTCCTTACCAATGAGGGGAACCATGAGCAAAAGAAAAAGCGCTACTCCATAGATCAGATAGGCAAACGCTTCATAGAAACGCATGTCAATGATGATGATACCCAGAATAAGAATTCCGGATACAACAATGAACATCAACTGCTTACCCGGGTTATAGCTGAGATCGAAAAGAGACAGGCCATCAAAGTAGACGGCCGCATAAATATTGATCCAACCCATCGTAATCAAGGCCAGGTATAATCCGATGCTGTACCAGTCCAGCTTACCCGATATGTCTTCTTCTCTTCTCAATTCAGAAATTTTCCTTTCAACACATACTCTTCGATCATTGGCCGGTTGGTCTGACCCAGTAAATATTTTTCAATCATCAGACTGGCAATCGATGCGGCCGCACGGCCACCGGCACCGGCATCTTCTACATAAACCGAGATGGCTATTTTAGGATTATCGCGCGGAGCAAAGGCTATGAATACCGCATGATCAGGCAATGGTTTGTTTTGCACCGTTCCGGTCTTACCACACACTACGATATCTTTCAGCTTGGCGCGATACGTAGCCGTACCTCCATCCACCACCGCTTGCATGGCATCTACGGCCACTTCAAAATACTGAGGATCGATCGTGGTATAATGTTTCTCCGAATACTTGGCCATGGGCTTGCCATCTTTACCAATCCCTTTCACCAAATGAGGTATATAGTAGAAGCCACGATTGGCAATAGTAGCCGCAAAGTTGGCCATCTGTATGGGGACCACCAGGTTTTCGCCTTCACCAATCGCTATCGAATAGATATTTGAGAACTTCCATGGCCGGCCGCCATATAAGCGATCATACAATGCAGGCGATGGAACAAGTCCACCTTTCTCATTCGGAAGGTCGATACCGAGGCGAGATCCAAACCCGAAACTCTTAATGTGTTTATCCCACTCTTCCAGGCCAATGCGCGTGTCTTTGAAAGGATCATTGACTTTTCCTTTGTTCAACATTCTGCGCAGTACTCCATGGAAATACGGGTTACATGAATTGGCAATTGCTCCACGTAAATCTTCATTACTATGCGGCCCGTGACAATTGATGATGGAGCGGTCACAACGAATACGTGTCTCAGGAGTAATCACCCCTTCCTGCAGGGCCGTCATTGCCTGAGCAATTTTAAAAATAGAACCTGGCCGATACTGGGCCATTAATGGCCTGTTGAAAAGCGGTTTCAGTGAATCAGTACTGATCTGAACAAAATTGGAACTGTAATTTTTTCCGGAGAGCAGATTAGGGTCATACGTTGGGCCGGATACGAGCGATAAAATTTCTCCAGACGATGGTTCTATTGCTACGATGCTTCCTGCTTTTCCATTCATCAGGTATTCGGCATAGCGTTGAAGGTCAAGATCAATGCCTGTGATCAGATCCTGACCGGGAACCGACAGTGTATCATAGGCGCCATTGTTAAATGATCCCTTCTCAATTCCTTTCACATTGCGGAGTTTGAAACGCATACCACGTTTGCCCCGCAGCTGCTCTTCATAGAACGCTTCAATTCCGCTTTGACCGATATAGTCGCCCTGCTTATAGATACCCGATTTATCTTTTTCCAGTCTGTTCTTACTGATCTCACTTACATAACCAAGCGCGTTGGCCAATGAAGGCACCGTATAGGAGCGTGTGGTTCTGGCCTGAATATAGAAACCGGTAAATTCATCGAGGTGATCCTGCACGCGGGCAAAATCTTCATTGGAAAGCTGATCGATGAACAGCGTGGGCTTAAAGCGCGAATACTCTTTACGCGCTTTCATTTCTTTGAATTTCTTTCTCAGCTCTTCGCGTGAAATCTGGAACACATCACAAAAACGGGTGGAGTCAAAGTTTTTTACTTCACTGAGAATAACATCAATATCGTATTCCGGAGTATTGTAAACAATGAGCTTCCCGTTACGGTCTTTGATCAACCCCCGAAACGGATATTCTACCTGCGGGAGTACGGCATTACTATTGGCCAGATCGGCATACTTGTTACTGAGCACCTGAATGGTGAACAGCTTGACCAGGAAAATGAACCCGACCAGCACAATAATGACCTGAATAATTTCTTTTCTTCCTTCGTTCATCGTCTTCTCCCCGAAGCAAAGTATTGCAACAACACCATTACCGTCATCGTGAAAAACAAACTACCAATCACCTTGAGCATGGTGAACCAGAACATCGAAAAACCACCTGCCTCTACAAAGAAGAGGATGAGGTGATGCAAAAACACCAATGGCATGGTATACACCAAAAACCATTGCACACCATTGACAGCCAGCGTTGGCCCCTCGCCGGCATCATATCCTCCTTGCGGAGTGATCGAGCTCAACCAATAATTACGAACATAAGCCACCACGACTAACGCCAATGCATGAATACCTAAACTATCATAAAATATATCGACACAAAAGCCCAGTAAAAACGCAGCCATCATCAACAGAAGGTTGTTCGTTTCAATGGGTAACAGTAGAATAAAAGCAACGTACAGAAAACAGAAAGAAGTATCAAACAGGACCAGTTTTTTCAAAACCATTACCTGCAGCAGCAGATAAGCAAAGAAATAGATGAACTGTAATATCCCGTTGCGACTCATTTTGGTTCTCCTATGGTTTTTAATTCCAATGAATCTTTTTCATGCTTGCGGTTGCTTCGCACTACATGAACGAAAGCAAGCTTGCTGAAATCCTGCGCCAGCTCTACTTTAATATCCCAGAACAATGCTTCTTCTTTCAGGTTCACCTCTTTGATGACTCCTACAAAAACACCCTCCGGAAAAACCGCATTATAACCAGAGGTGACCACGGTATCGCCTACGGCAGGAGTAACGTGGCGCGGTATATATTTAAGGCCCACCACTCTTGGGTCAGAACCCTCCCACTGTACAGTACCAAAATGCTGCGTTCGCTTAATCACACTGGACACCTGCTCGTCTACATTCAACAACGAAATAAGCACTGCATAATGTTCCGAAACGGATTTTACTTTCCCTATTGCTCCTGCAGGACTGATGACGGCCATGCCGGGTTCCAGCCCAACATTTTTCCCTTTATTGATGGTGATGTAATTCTTGAAAAGGCTCACCGAGTTGTTTACTACTTTGGCACTGACATAATCGTACCCATTGCTTACGGGTATGTCTTTTATCTTCATCACCTCCAGTGCATACAGGCTTTGGTTGCGTTGCTCCAGCTTGCCACGAAGAAGCGCATTCTCGGCCGCCAGTTCATCATTAATGCGGCGTAGTGAAAAATACTCACGCACGCCATGGGAGAACCCGATAATGTTGGCGGCCAGCTGATTCGATGAGTTAAAGAATTTTGTGCTCTGATACTGGTTGTTTTCTACAACCATCCAGGCACAAAACAATTCAAGTAGTAGAAAAGTGAAGAATGCCCTGCGTTGATAGACAAAGTTGAGCAGCCGTTCCATCTATGTCATTAACACCTTGCGGTAATGATTCAGATTTTTCAGCGCAGCACCTGTACCACGAACCACGGCACGAAGCGGATCATCCGCCACGTGAATGGGCAATTTGGTCTTCAAGGAAAGACGTTTGTCCAGGCCACGAAGCATCGCACCTCCACCGGTGAGGTAAATCCCGCGTTCATAGATATCCGCGGAAAGTTCAGGAGGTGAAAGCTCCAATGCTTTAAGCACTGCTTCTTCCAGTTTTGAAATTGACTTATCCAAAGCAAAGGCTACTTCGCTATAAGAAATCTTTATCGTCTTCGGAATACCCGTCATCAGATCCCGGCCACGGATTTCAAAATCTTCCGGACCGTCATCCAGCTCCGTTAATGCGGAACCCACCTCGATCTTCACCCGCTCGGCCGTACGCTCACCGATCAGCAGATTGTGCTGTCTGCGCATGTAGTCCAGAATATCTCTGTTAAATGTATCCCCTGCAATGCGAATGGACTGATCACACACAATACCCGACAAGGCAATTACTGCGATATCGGTAGTACCACCACCAATATCCACAATCATATTACCGATCGGTTGTTCAATATCGATTCCTATACCGATAGCCGCAGCAATCGGCTCATGAATCATGTACACTTCTTTCGCATTGGCATGCTCGGCCGAGTCACGCACGGCACGTTTTTCTACTTCGGTAATTGCCGACGGAATACAGATTACCATACGCAATGACGGTGGAAACAAACGCTTGCCGGTATCAATCATCTTGATCAACCCGCGGATCATCATCTCGGCAGCATGGAAGTCGGCAATCACCCCTTCTTTGAGTGGTCGGATCGTTTTTATATTTTCATGTGTCTTCTCATGCATCTGCATGGCTTCACGACCAATCGCCAGCACCTTACCTGTGGTTTTGTCAAGCGCAATAATCGAAGGCTCGTCGACGACTACCTTGTCTTTATGGATGATGAGTGTATTGGCTGTGCCCAGATCTATAGCAACATCGCTGGTAAAGAAATCAAAAAATGCCATTCGGTGAGTCCTCCTCTAAGATGGTTTAAAAGTTGGTTCGAAATTACAGAAATAATCGGGTGAATTTTTAATGAAAGCACCCTAAAAACTTACACGCCAACAATAATTAAAAATCAGCTCAATGCTTGAAGTGCCTGAAGCCGGTGAAGACCATCGCCATATGATGCTGGTCACAGAAGTCAACCGAATCCTGGTCTTTAATAGAACCTCCGGGTTGAATGACAGCCTTGATCCCTTGTTGATGAGCAATCTCCACACAATCGGGGAAAGGGAAGAACGCATCGGATGCCATCACGGCTCCCTTCAGACTGAAGTTGAATGCCGCTGCCTTTTCAATGGCTTGCTTCAGTGCATCAACACGACTGGTTTGTCCTACTCCACTTGCTAATAATTGTCCGTCCACAGCAAGAATGATGGTATTCGACTTCGTATGCTTACAAATCTTACTTGCAAACAACAGTGCCTTCACCTCTGAATCAGTGGGGGCTACTTTGGTTACTACCTTCAGGTCTTCTTTGCTGTCTGTCTTCCAGTCTACCTCCTGTTCGATCACACCATTCAGCAATGTTTTCATCTGCCTGGTCAGTTTTATCTGCTGCTTTTGCTTCAGCAGGATTCTGTTCTTTTTCGATTTGAGTAACTCCAGTGCATCCAGCGTATAGTCCGGTGCGATCAATATTTCAAAAAACAATTTGTTGATTTCTTCGGCCGCAGTCAGATCGATGGTTTTATTCGAAGCAAGTACTCCGCCAAAAGCCGAAGTAGTATCCGCAGCAAAGGCTTTGAGGTAGGCTTCTTTTACTGACGGTGCAGTAGCGACACCACAGGCATTTGTATGCTTGATGATCACGAATGCATTTTCTCCCTCAAACTCTTTGACCAGATTAACGGCCGCATCTACATCCACCAGATTGTTAAATGAAAGTTCTTTACCATTGAGCTGATCAAACAATCCATCCAGATCACCAAAAAACACCCCTTTCTGGTGAGGGTTTTCACCATAGCGCAACGTTTTACCCTTTTGCACACTTGATTTAAAACTTGGAATGTTCTGTTCCTGATTGAAGTAATTAAAGATGGCTCCGTCATAATGTGAAGTCACATCAAAAGCCAGGGCGGCAAAGCGTTTACGATCGGCAAGATCGGTAGTGCATTTCTTTTCTTTTAGCAACTCAACGACTTCTGCATACTGATCGCGCGAAGAAACAATCAACACATCGTTCAGGTTCTTTGCCGCTCCGCGGATCAAAGAAATCCCACCGATGTCAATTTTCTCTATAATATCTTCCTCACTTCCGCCTTTAGCTACTGTTTCTTCGAATGGATACAGGTCAACAATGACTAAATCGATCGGAGCGATTTTGTAGTCCTTGGCCTGGTTCACATCACCTTTATCTTCTCTTCGATAGAGGATGCCACCAAAGATGGCGGGGTGCAGTGTCTTCACACGGCCTCCGAAAATAGAAGGGTAACCGGTTAACTGTTCTACGGGAGTAACTCCATACCCCAGGTTCTCAATAAACTCCTGCGTACCTCCGGTCGAAACGAATTCCACACCGGCACCTGCCAAAGCATGTATAATCGGATCAAGATTATCTTTGTAATAGACAGAAATGAGTGCGCGGGAAATTTTCTTTGATGACATGCTTCAGTAGATTTTTGAAGCTGCAAAAGTAATGTTTTGATTGACAGAATTACGAAGTGCTATTTACGAATTTAGCTTAATCCGCCAAGATCACGCTCTTCGTATTCTTCACTCTCGATCGTAAAATCATCGGCATCCAAAAATGCAGGGAAGCGATCGCGGTAAGCCTGCAGTGAGTTTGCACTCAACTCGATTGTTTTAATCACCTCTTCGCCATCCACCGTAAATATGGATTCACCCTTTGGTGAGATGATCGATGAATTCCCGCTGTGCTCCACACCGGTATCGTCAAGCCCTACGCGATTGACGCCTACTACATAACTCAGGTTTTCGATAGCACGTGCTTTTAATAACGTCTCCCATGCATTGGCGCGCACCTGCGGCCAGTTGGCTACATATACTAGCAAATCGTAAGAAGGCTTCTTTAATGATGCATTCCAACGGTTGCGGCTCCAAACGGGGAAACGCAGGTCATAACAGATCAGCGGACAGATTCGCCATCCTTTCCAGTGACCAATCAATAAACTTTCACCCGGAGAATACACCTGGTGCTCCTCCGCCATACGGAAAAGGTGACGCTTATCGTAGGTTTTGAAATTGCCTCCCGGCTCCATCCAGAGCAGGCGGTTATAAAAACGGTCGTGTACGTTGGCAATGAAGCTTCCTAAAATAAGCGCTCCGGTCTGGTCAGCCATTTGCCTCATCCACTTAAAAGTGCGCATGTTCATCATTTCACCCAGTTTTTTCGCGTTCATTGAAAAACCGGTGGTGAACATTTCGGGTAACACAATCACATCGGTAGAGCCTATCTGCCATATTTTTTCTTCAAACATGGCCAAATTGGCACCTATATTCTCCCAGTGGAGATCAGATTGTATGATAGTGATTTTGAGATCCTGCATCGTAGTGTAATGCGAACTGCAAAGAAAACAATACCAGCTTAAAAACTGAACCCTTTTGTTAAATAAAATCGAATTAGATTTTTCGAAGGATCCGGCAAGCTGCCTCGATGGTCGCCTCTTTCTTGGCAAAACAGAAGCGCAGGAGCTGGTGATCGGTATGATCTTTATAAAAAACAGATACAGGTATGGATGCCAGTTTGTGTACCTGGGTCATCCATTCCGCCATTTCCCGGTCAGGCTTACCGGAAATAGTTCTGTACGACAGTAATTGAAAATAACTTCCGTGGCAGGCAAGCGGCTCAAACGAAGAACCGCTGATCTGATCCAAAAAGAAATCACGCTTACGCTGATAAAACGGGCCAAGGTTCAGATAATGCTCCGGGGTATTCATGTATTCGGCCAGTGCCAGCTGCACCGGTGTATTGACACTAAAAGTAATAAACTGGTGTGCCTTACGGATTTCATTGGTAAGATGTGGCGGAGCTACGGTGTAGCCTACCTTCCAGCCAGTGGCGTGAAATGTTTTGCCAAATGAAAATGCCGCCACACTATGTTGTGATAAAGCCGGATAGCGAAGCACACTTTGGTGGGCAATGTCATCAAAGATGATCCGCTCATATACTTCGTCGCTCAACACAATAAGTCCGTGTTTCAGCACGATCTCTTCCAATAATTTCAGATCGTTTTCACTCAACACCGATCCGGTAGGATTGTGCGGAGTATTGATCATGATCATTTTTGTTTTTGAAGTGACCGATGACCGTACTTCATCCCAGTCAATGGAAAAGGTGGGCGCTTTTAAATTGAGATGCACCGGTACACCTCCGTTCAATCGGATAGCAGGATCATACGAATCGTACGATGGATCGAACAGAATCACTTCATCACCCGCCTGAACCAATGCGGCTATCGTTGAGTAAAGCGCTTCGGTTCCTCCGGCGGTAATGATAATTTCTGTTTCTGCATCTGTGGGCCGGTGATAGGTTTTGTTAACCACCTCTGCGATCACCTGCCGCAGCGCAGGTACACCCGGCATAGGTGCATACTGATTATTACCCGCCTTCAGATTAGCATAAATCAGCTCAATGATCTTCTCATCCACCGGAAAATCAGGAAAGCCCTGTGACAGGTTGATTGCTCCATACTCCAAAGCCATCTTCGACATGATGGTAAAGATGGAGGTACCAACTTCAGGAAGACGAGAGGGGAAATTCAAAATCGGAAATTCAAAATCAATTCACCTATTTCTTAGCAGCAATAATACGATACTCCGTATCCACATCGCCTTTGCTGATGTCATTCAGTTTGCCTTTGAGCATACGTTTCTTCAGTGGCGACAGGTAATCAATGAATAGTTTGCCTTCGATATGATCATATTCATGCTGAATGATCCGCGCCTTCATGCCATCGTACTCTTCTTCTTTCAGATTCCACTCTTCATCATAGTAGCGGATCTTCAGTTTTTCCGGGCGTGAAACACTTTCCCTGATATTGGGTATGCTCAGGCATCCTTCTTCAAACTCCCACTCCTCGCCATGCTCTTCCAGCACGGTGGGGTTGATGAATGCTTTTTTGAAGGTGCTCATATCCTCTTCCTCATCGTTCAGCGAAGTGCCGTCTACAATAAACAAACGAATGGCTTTGCCAATCTGCGGTGCGGCCAAGCCAATGCCATTGGCAGCATGCATGGTTTCAAACATATCCTGAATTAACGGCTTTAGGTCAGTATCCTTCTTCAACTCTTCTGCACGCTTGCGCAAAACAGGATCTCCATACATCACAATGGGGAAAATCATAGCTCTGAGAAAATTATCAGGCAAAAGTAAAACTTTGATTCCGGATTTGAACACCACCTTCCGGCAAACGGCTACTTCTAATTATTTTTTAGTGAGCATATAGTCCTGCAAAATAATCGTGGCGCTGATCTTGTCCACATTACCCTTCACCTGGCGATCTTTTTTCTTCATTCCTCCTGCTATCATGGTTTGCAACGCAATGCTGCTGGTGAATCGCTCATCGACCAGCGTTAAAGGCTTATCCGGGAAACTGATTCTTAATTGCTCTGCCAGTTGGTTCACAAAGGGAGTCATGTCCGTATCGGTATTATTCAGCCGTTTGGGCAACCCCAACACCAACTCATCGACAGGTTCTTTCTGAAAATAGGCCTTCAGGAAGGGAATGAGTTTGGCACTTTCAACCGTCTCCAGCGCGGTGGCAATAATGCGCATCGGATCAGTTACCGCAATACCGGTGCGTTTCAGTCCATAATCGATTGAGAGAATTCTACCCATTCAGAAATTTTACGATTGTGTTTCTTACGTAATGGACCTTTTGAAAGGTCGTGATCCGCACCTGGCAAATGGCGCATTCAACATTCAATTGTATCTCACTTTTTCGAGCAATGCTTGCTTTACTTCATTCTCTAATGCCATTGCTTTGGGATAAAGAATATCATCTTCGATGCGCGCATGAACCTGCAGGCTTTTTTCAAATGCGGCCAGCTCAGAGTAGATCACTTTTACATGAAGAGGCGCGTCGGCAGTCAGGTAATAATCCTTAGTAATTCTGCGGATACCTTCCATTTCATCATCGTGCTTTTCGTGCTCCGCGGCAAAGTGCTGCAACGAACTTTTCTCCATCATATAATAGAGTCGGGCGGCATTCATTTTTCCCCTGGAGGCACGCTGTAATACTTTGATGTATTTAAAGAGAGTATCCTCTTCCTCATAGATGTGATGGATAAAGTCTTCCAGGAAAAGAGGAAACACCGTTTTCAAATCTTTAGCCACCTGCTCATAATCCGGATGATCAGGGATAAAACTATCCACCAGCCGGCCAATGTAGGGCAATTTGTGCTTCACAAACAGAAAGTGAGCATGCTTGAGGTACTCGATAATAAGATCGATGGGGTACGATACCAGTGGAAGATCGGCTTCAGGGAAATTTTCGTTCGGTGATTCCAGGCCCTTTATAACCTGATCTACTTTCAACCCCTTCTCCTTACACACCTGCTCCAGTGTGTACTCCGAATACTCGTAGAACTTGATGCCAAAATAAAATAACACATAAGCGCGGACCTTGTCCTGATCTACCAACTCCCCTATTCGCCTGTTTCTTAACATTTTGCTTCCTGTGTAATGGGTAAATATACTAAAACCCCTGTGAATGAGTGACGAGAAAAATCATTGGTTTTTCGGATCTTTTTAGCTTACGCGCCAGATGCCTTAAAATTGTTTCCTGTTCCTTGACGTCTATTTCTAAAACTTTAAACGAAAAATCAGGGTTAACCATTATTTTGGAGCCTCGTTAAAACAGAACAATCCGAATTTGAACTATGAGTGAGCCTGTAAAAAATTCCAGTTCCCAGATAAAATTACCTTTAGTACTCTGCATTGGTCTGGCAGCAGGCGTATTGATCGGAGCCAGCTTTGGCGGCAAAAGAGTGCCCGGAGTATCCGGTGACACAAGCAGTGATGTGCAAAAGTTCAAAGAGGTATTGGGACTAATTCAAAAGGAGTATGTGGATGAAACCAAAACCAACAAACTGGTGGACGAAGCCATTCAACACATGCTTTCCAAACTTGATCCCCATTCTGCCTACATATCCGCCCGCGATCGGGAAGAAGCCAATGAAGATTTGCGCGGAAATTTTGAAGGCATTGGTATCGAGTTCAATATTTTTCATGACACATTAGTAGTGGTGTCTGCATTAAGTGGCGGCCCTTCCGAAGCAGTGGGGCTGCAATCGGGCGATCAGATCATCAATGTAAATGACACAACTATTGCGGGGGTGGGCCTGAGTAACCTGGATGTGATGAAACACCTGAAGGGCCCCAAAGGATCGGAAGTGAAAATTGAAGTGAAGCGAAAGAATAAAAAAGACCTGATCCGGTTTACGATTATCCGTGATAAAATTCCGCAATTCTCGTTGGATGCCTCCTACATGATTGAACCGGAGATTGGTTATATTAAGATCAGCCGCTTCTCACAAACCACCTTCGATGAATTCAAAAAAGCACTGGACACCTTACGTGATAAGGGAATGAAAAAACTCGTACTCGATCTGCAGGGAAATCCGGGTGGATACATGAACCAGGCTATTGACCTGGCCGATGAGTTTTTACCCGAAGGCGAGAAGATTGTATTCACCAAAGGCAAAGACAAGAATTATAATTCCGAAGCCTTCTCCACCAAGAAAGGAGATTTTGAAAAAGGTGACCTGATCGTATTGGTCAATGAAGGAAGTGCTTCTGCTTCTGAGATTGTGTCTGGCGCATTGCAGGACAATGACCGCGCCTTAATTGTGGGGCGGAGATCGTTTGGTAAAGGACTGGTGCAA
Source organism: Flammeovirgaceae bacterium (assembly GCA_023251155.1). GTDB lineage: Bacteria > Bacteroidota > Bacteroidia > Cytophagales > Cyclobacteriaceae > ELB16-189. The sequence continues at coordinate 26,719 of JAHEZH010000002.1, forward strand.
TCTCCTTTTGACCTGAGTGATGGATCAGAACTGCGTTTGACTATTTCACGCTACTACACCCCCAGCGGACGCTCTATTCAAAAGCCGTATACCGATGAAGAAGAATATCAAAAAGACATTGTGAAGCGCTATAAGCATGGAGAATTCTTTCATGCGGACAGTGTAAAGTTCACCGACTCTTTAAAATATACAACACTCAATGGCCGCACTGTATACGGAGGCGGTGGCATCATGCCTGATTATTTTGTCCCGCTGGATACCACGCAAAACAGTCACTATCTGAACGAGTTGTACAACAGCAATTCAATTGCTGAATACGCCTTCAATTATGCCAATGATCACCAGGAAGAATTGAAGAAAGGTGGTTATGCTTCTTTTTATAAGAGCTTTCAGGTAAACGATGCGATGCTCAATCAATTGGTAGCAACGGGCGAGCGTAACAAAGTGAAAGCGGACGGGAAAGATCTAAATAGAAATAAAAAGATTTTTCAGATTCACGTAAAGGCACAGATCGCCCGCAGAATCTGGCGCAACGATGGCTTCTACCCGATCTACAATGAGACGAATGAAGTATTGCAGCAGGCGATCAAATTGTTTGACCGTATCCCCGATTTGAAAAGAAGACCGATGTAAAACTACTATCAGCGCAGGTATTAATGAGCTGCTTACGTTGTGTTTTCTCTGTGACTGATGCGTCTTAGTGGCAAAGAAAAAATTCACCATCAAGCCCCGGTCACACCATTGACACCCAGAGGTAGCAAAGTGGTGATGACCGAATAGCAGTAGTCATTAATTTGTAGCAGACTAAATACCGTTATTGAATGAACTCCTTCTCTATGCCTATCTCCATCCGCTGGGCGGATATCGATGCCAACCGTCACCTGCGCCATTCGGTGTATTATGATTTTGGTGCAGCTGCACGTATGAAGTTATTAAGTGAACGGGGGCTCACTACAAAGAAATTGGAAGAACTTCACATCGGCCCGATCCTGTTTCGTGAAGAGGCGGTATTCAGACGGGAAATTCTTCTGGAAGACCAGATCTCCATTACCGTAGAGCTTTACAAATGCACCGCGGATTTCGCGCGCTGGAGCTTACGCCACACGTTCATCAAGGAAGATGGCACGGTAGCAACTACGCTTAATATTGATGGCGCATGGATTGATATGAATCTGCGCAAGCTGGCCAAGCCGGATGAATTTATCCAGCAGATTTTTGCTGAATTTCCGAAGTCAAAAGACTTTGAATGGACCCTACCGGCTGCAAAGTGAAGCGCTATATCGACCTGAGCCATACCATCGAACAGGGCATGATTACGTATAAAGGGCTGCCCGCTCCTGTCATTTGCGATTATCTCAGCCGCGAAAAATCAAGAGGCATCTATGCGGAAGGTACCGAGTTTCAGATTGGTAAAATTGAAATGATCTCCAATACCGGCACGTATGTGGATACTCCTTTCCATCGTTATGAAAACGGAAAAGATTTAAGCGAGATCGTTATTGAAAAACTAATTGACCTCGACGCGATTACTATTCAGGCAGATTATCGTCATGGCATTGAAGTGGGGAAATCATTTTTTGAAAACAAGTCCTTAAAAGGAAAAGCAGTATTGATCAATACCGGCTGGAGTAAATTCTGGCGTACCGATGCGTACTTTGAAAATCATCCCTTCCTGACAGAAGAAGCGGCTATCTATCTCCGTGATCAGGGCGTCAGCCTGGTCGGTATCGATTCGCATAACATGGATGACACCCGCGGCAACTCCAGGCCGGCACACACGCTGTTATTAGGGGCTGAGATCATACTAACTGAACACTTATGTGGTCTGGATCAATTACCTGAATCCGGATTTACCTTCACCGCAGTACCTCCCAAAGTGAAAGGCTTCGGCACATTTCCCGTAAGGGCTTTCGCTACTTTGAAGGCATGATCCATTTCTCTATCACAACCGGATAATGCCGGTACTCCAACTGATTCACCTTCGTAGCAATATCTGTTGGTGAATCTTGGGAAGTAACACCACAGGAAGTTTGAAAAAGGATTTCCCCTTCATCGTAATGTTCATTTACCAGATGGATGGTAATTCCGGTCTCCGTTTCACCAGCTGCTTTTACCGCTTCATGCACTTTCGCTCCATACATCCCCTTGCCTCCAAACTTGGGCAGCAATGCCGGGTGGATGTTCACGATGTGATTGGGAAATGCGTGAATCAGGTTATTTGGTACCAGCCAGAGAAAGCCCGCCAGAACAACATGGGTTACTCCTGCTTCTTTTAGCCAATTGATTACTTCATCGCTTTCGCGGAATTGTGCTTTATTAAAAATGCAAGAAGGCACATTCAGTCGGGCAGCACGTTGCAGCACCAATGCATCGGCATTGTTGCTTAAAACCAAAACTACTTCAATGGAAGAATGATGCTTGAAGTACCGGATAATCTCTTCGGCATTGGAGCCACTACCCGAAGCGAAAATGGCAATACGATATTGAAGTGCTTTCATGTGAGGCGCAAAGAAAATCAAACCCAGGCCATACTCAAAATACCCAGCAGCATAATGACCTTACACAAGGCGCTGAGGTTGTAAAAATCATTTTTAGTGTCTGCGCGGATCAGGTAAACCAGGAGCACCAGCAAAGGCGCAAAAAGACATAAAATGAAATAGTAAATGGGCAGCGCTTTAAAGAAGAAATGTATGGCCACTACGACCAACAAAAACAAAGCAAGCAGGGTATACAGGATGTACTTTGTCTGGCGTATTCCAAAAAGAATGGGGAGTGTTTTGCATCCATAGGTATTGTCACCCTTCAGATCTTCCATGTCTTTAATGATCTCGCGTACCAATGTGATGAAAAAAGCAAAAGTAGCATATACATTAATCAGCAACAGATGCGAATGATACAGCCAGTTGATTAGTGCGATGGACAATCCCGTAAGGAAAGCCACCGTCATGTTTCCTACAAAAGGCTGACGCTTCAGATTATTGGAATACAACCATAAAAGAAACCCGGAAGAGAAATTGATCAATCCAATTTGCCAGCCTACTAAAAAGCCAAGGAAAACTCCGGTAACGGAGAGAAAAGTATGTAGTAAGATAGCATATCTGCGCCCAATGCTTTTACCTACCACCACCCGCTCGGGTTTGTTGATGAGATCGATCTTTACATCATAATAATCATTGATGATATAACCGCCTGCCGCGATGGCCATCGTAGATAGGGAAAGAACAAACAACCTCCAGTCTGTAAATGTGGAAGCACCAATCATAAAGAACGCAGTGAAGTACTGCGCCAGTCCGATAATCAGCAAATTCCAGAAACGCGTGAGCCGCAGGAACGCGTGAAAAGTAAAAGAAGGGCGGGCTGGTTTCTTAGCCATAACCGCAAAGGTAGCACGAGATGCGCGATACTGGAAATCAGAGAGCCGGATGTTCAGGACTCAACTCCATTTTGAATCCCGAGCCTCCGGCTCTATGTCAGTTCCGATCAGAACTTCAGCGTCATCATCGCCAGGAAATTTCTGCCCGCCTGCGGATAATAATACGCCACTCCGTCTCCATAAGTAGCCCCGTTCGATGAGTACTTCACGTCAAACACATTATTCACCAGCACACTGAAATCAATACCCTTCATTCCTTTTGGCGTAAGCGAATAGTTGAATCTCAAATCATTGATGAAATAATCTTCCAATGTGAGTGACTCTGTCTGTGTATTATCCAGATACTGCTTGCCAACATACTTGCTCAGCAGGTTAGCCTGAAAATGGCGGAACACATTATAGCTTAGCTGACTTCCCGCTATCCAGCCGGGGGAAAGAATAATGGCTGTGTTTTTCGTTTCGGTCAGATTGGCTTCATTTACTACAAAATCTTTGTTCTTGTTCACACTTCGTGTCACATTCACATTCCACATTAACCGATCGGTTATGCGTATCGCTCCTGACAGTTCAACACCCGTACGATAGCTCTTCCCCACGTTGGCACGGATAGGATTACCCACATTATCCAGCTTACCAGTCAATACTAACTGATCGGTATAATTCATCAGGTAATAATTAGCCTCAAAACTATAGCGTTCCGAATTCCTTCTCCACCCCGCTTCCAGGTTGCCTAATCGTTCCGGCCTGGGTTTCACCGCTCCATTCGTATAATCTGTACGATTCGGTTCGCGATTGGACACGGCATACGAACTATACAAAATATCTTTCGGTGAGAGGGTGTAACTCAATCCCGCTTTCGGATTAAAGAAATTAAACTGGTCGTTGAAATCGTACGGAGTCAGATCGTCATCAGTACCGGCTGTTTTGTAATCTACATTACGGTATTGCAAATCAACAAAGGCATTGAGTGCGGTAGTGATTTCATAATTCCATTTGGCGTAAATATTAAAGTCATTTTTTTGCGATTCTCCATCATAATAATGCTGACGTATCTGAGAATTCGCAGAATATTGTGCCCATATAATTTCACCATAGTGCTTCGCTCTTGCATATTGGTTGTAGGCCCCACCGATGGAAAGATTGGTTTTGTTCTTTTCATAGTTGAATGAAAAAGTGCCGCCATAGAATTGATTATCCAGCCACTTGCGCACAATAAAATCTCCGGAGGTAAGCGTGGTGTCCTTCAATACGATATCATTCAGCCCCAACTCGGCAAAAGGCTTGTTTTGCTTATACTGCTCATAGTAACCACGGCCATAGGTATAGTGCAGTGAAACGTTGGCATTCCAGTACGTATTCAGTTTTTGAGTTACATGCAATTGATAATGATCCTGACGGTAATGATCAATTTCGTTATTGTAATACCCGGTCACATTCCAGTTTTCATCATACAATGCACCGGCCGAATTAAACGTGCGATTCGTCTTCATTGTAGCGGCATCGTTACCATTCCACGATTGATACGTTTCTTCCTGCCCGCCAAACATAATGGCTTTCATAATGGTCTTCTTACCATAATAACCACCACTGAGGTAATACGAATGAAGATCAGAAGAAGCCCGATCGATATATCCATCAGAAGTAATTTGGGATACACGCCCGTCAAATGACCACTTGCCATTGATCAATCCTGTTCCTGCTTTCAATGTATAGCGCTGGGTATTGAACGATCCCCCTCCCACCATGATGTCGGCATACGGATCGGCTTGCTGCGAGATGGTTTGCACATTCACACTTCCGCCAAATGCACCCGCGCCATTAGTCGATGTACCTACGCCACGTTGTATCTGCACACTTTGTGTGGATGAACTGATGTCAGGAATGTTTACCCAGAACGTACCTTGCGATTCACTATCGTTGTAGGAAATACCGTTGATGGTCACGTTGATCCGCGTAGCATCGCTTCCGCGAATGCGTAATCCGGTATAACCAATACCAGCACCCGCATCGGACGTTGTGACCAACGAGGGGGTCCAGTTTAAAAGGTAGGGCATGTCCTGACCAAAGCCTTGTTTGCTCAGTGCCTGCCCGCTCACATTGGTAAACGTGGTGGGTGTTTTATCATTCGCTCGTGTAGCATACACGACCACTTCATCCGTCAGTTGTGCGGATTCATTCATCGCGATAGCCATGTTGACATTCTGTGAAAGTGAAACGTTTTCCACTTTCTCTTCAAAGCCTACAAACCGGATCAGGAGCGAATACTCACCCGCTGGTAATTTTTCAATCCGGAATCTTCCAAACTCATCGGTTACCGCAAAACGATTTTGATTTTCTACCTGAACCGATGCACCGGCCAGTACCTGGTTGCTTTTTCCATTCTTCACCGTACCGGCAATGGAAAAATGTTGTGCAATAGCATGCGTGGATAACAGCACTACCACTGCAACGATCATTGATTTGAACATTGTGTATTAAAAAATTTAAACCCGCAGGCACATCGGGGAATGTACCTTACTTACGTGTTTATTCTGCCTCCCTTCGTCCGCATTACCGGCATCAGGTTCTATGGGTATAATCTCAGCCCTTGTTTTTTAGGCACCCCTTGCTCTGAAATGAATCAGAACGGTGCAAATGTAGACAAGAATTCTGAATTTGAAATTTTGAATTCCGAATTCAAAATTCTTCCCATAGATTCGGCTCGCAAAACTCAATACCCGATGAACAAAATTTCGATTGTTATTGTAATCGCTGGCGTCTCATTGATCATGAGTTGCTCCAAACCTAAAAAAGAGGAAATGGCTTCTGTAAAACCGTACCCCGTTACCAAAAAAGACAATACCGTTGATACCCTATTTGGCACACCCGTAGCGGATCCCTACCGTTGGTTAGAAAATGACACTTCAAAAGAAACGGCCGAATGGGTCAACGCACAAAACGATGTCACCTTTGATTACCTCAACCACATTCCCTTCCGCGACAGCGTGAGAAAAAGACTGGGCGAAGTATTTAATTACGAACGGCTGAGCGCTCCTTTCAAAGAAGGCGACTTCTATTACTTCTACAAAAACGATGGCTTGCAGAACCACAGCGTACTGTATCGCAAGAAAGGTGAAAACGGTACGCCAGAAGTATTTCTCGATCCGAATACATTCTCTACAGATGGAACCACCGCATTGGCAGGAACCTTCTTCACCAAAGACGGAAGCTTGCTTACGTACCTGATCTCTGAAGGTGGTTCTGACTGGAGAAAAGCCATCACTATCAATACCGCTGACAAAACGGTTGTTGAAGATTCATTGCGCGACCTGAAATTCACCGGCATCAGCTGGAAAGGCAAAGAAGGTTTTTATTACAGCAGTTATGATAAACCCAAAGGCAGTGAGCTATCAGCCCAAACACAATTTCACAAAGTATTCTATCATAAGCTGAACACACCACAGAAAAACGATCAGTTTATTTTTGGTGGTGAAAAAACACCGCGCAGGTATATTGGAGCCGGTCTTACTGAAGACGAACGCTTTCTGGTGATCTCGGCATCCACAAGCACTACCGGCAATGAACTTTATATCCAGGACTTAAAAGATCCGAAAGGCAAACTGGTGACGATCGTTGATAACTTTGATAACAACCATAACCTGATTGACAATGATGGCAGTCGTTTGCTCATCCAAACTAACCTGAATGCACCTAACGACCGCATTGTAGAAGTTGACTTCGCCCACCCTGCTCCGGAAAACTGGAAAGACATTATCCCCGAAACCGACAATGCATTACAAGGCGTGGGCACGGCGAACAAAAAACTTTTCCTGAATTACCTGAAGGATGCGCAAACCCTGATCAAGCAATACGACTACAAAGGCAAACTGGAAAGAGAAGTCGCATTACCTGGCATCGGCACGGCGGGTGGATTCAGTGGAAAAATCGATGACAAAGAGATTTACTATTCATTTACTTCCTTCATTTATCCTACTTCCATCTTTAAATATGACATCGCTACAGGCAAATCTGTTTTGTATGAAAAACCAAAAGTAGATTTCAACCCGGATGATTACGAAACCAAACAGGTATTCTACAAAAGCAAAGACGGCACCCAAGTGCCTATGTTCATTGTGCACAAAAAAGGAATTGAACTGAATGGCAAAAATGCAACATGGCTCTATGCCTACGGAGGTTTTGGCGTGAGCCTCACGCCTTCATTCAGTGCATCACGCGTCGTGTGGCTCGAAAACGGGGGAATTTACGCTCAACCTAACCTGCGCGGTGGTGGAGAGTATGGAGAGAAGTGGCACATAGCAGGAACCAAGATGAACAAACAGAATGTGTTTGATGATTTCATTGCGGCAGGTGAATACCTGATCAGCAACCAATACACCTCACCACAATACCTTGCTGTGGCAGGTGGATCAAATGGCGGATTGCTCGTAGGTGCTACCATGACTCAGCGTCCTGACCTGATGAAAGTAGCATTGCCCGGTGTAGGTGTATTGGACATGCTCCGCTATCACAAGTTCACCGCAGGTGCGGGCTGGGCGTATGACTACGGCACCGCCGATGACTCAAAAGAAATGTTTGAGTACCTCAAAAAGTATTCACCCCTTCACGCTTTGCGCGACAGCGTTGCTTACCCGGCCACTATGGTAACCACAGCCGATCATGATGACCGTGTAGTGCCGGCACACTCGTATAAGTTTGCTTCTACATTACAAGCGTATAACGCAGGTAACAATCCGGTATTGATTCGTATCGATACCAAATCAGGCCATGGCTCATCGAATTTATCGAAGACATTAGATGCAGCTGCTGATCAATATGCATTTACGTGGTACAGTATGGGAGTAACTCCAGCGCTGGCGAAGAAGGGAATGTAAACACCGGGTGCTGGTTTTCTAAAAACAGGAATCCAGCATCCAAACTTAAGTATCAAACCAATTATCGATGAACAACATCACCATACGCACTGGCCGTAAAGAAGATTTAGCACGCACTCTTGAACTGATTAAAGAGCTTGCCGAATACGAGCGTGCGGCACATGAAGTAACAAACACGGTAGCGCAGATGGAGATGGATGGCTTCGGAGCAAATCCCATCTTTGGGTTCTTTGTTGCTGAAGAACAAAACCGCATTATCGGACTTTCCCTTTATTACTGGCGCTACTCTACCTGGAAAGGCAAGCGCTTGTACCTGGAAGACATTATCGTTACCGAAAGCGAACGCGGTCGTGGCATTGGCAAATTATTGTTTGACCGCACCATGCAACATGCACTGGACGAAAACTGCAGTGGTATGCTATGGCAGGTGCTGGATTGGAACGAACCCGCTATTAATTTCTATAAAAAGTATGGTTCGAAAATGGATGGAGAGTGGATCAATGCTTCGCTGGAAAGAGAGCAATTGCACAAGTTGCTTGCTGCCCGCTAAATCCATTTCTTATCCCGGACAGTGGCATCACATTTATGATTAATGATTGAAATAATATCAATCATCATGGCAAAGTATTCAAAACTGGCGCAGAAGAAAGTAGCCACTACCCTGCGTGAAAGAAAAAAGGGAACATTGAGAAGCGGAAGCGGTCAAAAAGTAACCAGTAAGAAACAAGCTATCGCCATTGGGTTATCCGAAGCACGCAAGGCAGGAGCTAAAGTTCCGAAGAAAGCAACGAAAACATCGAAAAGAAAAAGCTGAACGAATGAGTTAGCAAGAGCTAAAAGAAGGAGATGGTCACTCCTCCTCTTTAGTGTCTTCAGCGATATCTCCTCTTTTCTCGTCTTCTTTGTTTCTTCCCTTGCCGGGAGGTGAAGACGGATCAATGTGCTGTGGTGGTCGGGGAGTCTTTACAGAACGATGATCCTCTTGATGATCCTCTTTGGCTATATCCTGCTTCTTTTCCTTTGCCATACATTTTTTATTCAAGTGGAATTAAAATGTAATGCCACGCCAAAGCCAATAAAGCAAGGGATTGCCTCAGCGAGTGTACAAGGATTGTCGGGATAATTCCCCAACCAAAAAGAATAGTTACAAAATCAGGACAGCATTCATTGACCTGATCATTGCTCCTGCGTGTAATTGATAAGTCCTTTGAAGAATTGAATTCCTCCGAAGAGAATAGCTCCCCAGAAAATAAATCCAATATTCGCCAGGGTAGCTACCGTTCCACCGATGCACCAGAGTGCACCATAAAGCATGTCCTTACGGGCACGTTCTTTTTTCGCACTGGAGATCTGGTCTTCCAGACCCGATACAATCGTATAAGCCGCATTATCGCTCAGGCCTCTTTCCATCAAGGCTTCTTTAGCCTCCGCTGAAGATTTGCCTTCATTCACCATAAGGTTAGCTGCGTAGTTGTACACTTCACTTACTACTTGCTGCTGGTCGATAGTTTGATTTTCCATAGGTAGTTGTTATGGGGTTTAATGATTTTTGCTTAGGCTAAATTAACCCGATTCCAATTTTATGCGGATATCACTTTCCCCGATAAACTTACATCCAATAGAAAATCACTCTTCTGTTCCACTTCCTTACTTCCATTTTCCCCAATTGAGGTGACTGACAGCTGGCTTTACATTTTTAGCAGCCGTGTTATGAAAGCAAAAAAAGAAAACCCGAACGATCACAAGCGCATTACGCCCGAAACGAAAGGGAGCAAAGCCAATGACCGCAAGTTCACCTCTTATGATACATCGAAACAGGAGACCTCCTCTCCTCAAAAAGTAAGAGAGACAAAAGAATCAGCCTCTGAACATGCCCGATCGAAAAGTGCTAAAGGGAAATAAGTAAAAGGAATTTCGTTAGCGATTAGATAATGGAGAATTGCCGGGAAGTTACTCCACCTCTTCCAGCAACGTGCGGAAGGCAGCCTGCCCATCCCCGAACTTCTTTGCTCCCTCTTCGCGAAGGCGTGGCGCATACTTTTCCAGGTAAATTTCTATTTCATCCAGGGACTGGGCTGCATATTGTATAGCATACGATACGGCTCCTCCTTCTTCCACACCAACTACCTTGTAGATTTTGTGTCCTACAAACATACCCGTGCTCATCACATCAGGAATGTGAACGGTCTTCATCCACACCAGCCACTCCTGCTCGATGGACTTATCTACCCCTATCGTTACGTTATAAATCAGCATGCGTCAAAATTAATTATTTTTCTTTTGTCCGAGGTACAGGGCCAGCAGTACAACCGTTGTTCCTGCTGCGGTGTAGAACGAGAACGGTTCGTCCAACAATAAAGTAGCTAACCCCAGGCCAAATATAGGACAGAGAAAAAGCCACATGGAGGCGCGCACCGCATCTTCACGCAACAGTCGCAGCCATAATTGTACTGCAAACACCGAAACAGGAATAATCAGCCAGGCCAGTGATAACGTGAAATTCAAATCGTACGTGTTATTCCCCTTATAGAAGAAAATGGCAAAAGGCAACAACAACAATCCACCGGCAAGTACCTGCCATCCATTAATAGCAATCCGCGAAAGCGACCAATGGACGGAAGAATAAAAAACCGAACCAATGGAATACGTGACCATGGATAGTACCAAAAGGATTAATCCATAAGTGGATGCATAGCTGGTTTGCAGCAAGGGATACGTAGCCAGGGCCACTCCGGCAATACCAAGGCAAATACTTATCCATTCATTCAGTTTTACTTTTCGCTTCAACCACAGCGAAGAGAAGATACTGATAAGTAATGGATTTAATGCGATCGCCAAAGCGGTAATGCCTGCGGCTACTGTTTGCAATGCAATGATGAACAAGCCCAAGTAGAGCGCAGTATTAAATGCCCCAAATACAAATAAGTTCATCCATTCTTTTCCTTCCGGCTTGCGACTACCTTGCCATACATGGGTATAAATCAGCAGTAATGCCCCTGCCAGTAAAAAACGAATGGTAAAAAAAGTGAGCGGCTCTACAGATTGCAACCCAAACTTACCGGCAATGGATGCAGATGACCAGAGTATGGCAAAGGATAAGCCGGTGAGAAGATAGGTGACGGAGGTACGTGACAAGAAAACGCAAATTGAATTTGCAGCAATATACTACTCTATTCGTTTCGCCACTTTATGGAAAGCACTTTCCGGCACTCAAACTTTATTTTATATTTGGTCATGCATAAAGCAATCGTTAACGATAAGAGTTTCGAGATTACCTCAAATGAGGATGGCCTCGCTGTAAACGGATCTCCTTTTAACTGGGATGTTGCCCGAATCGCGGATGGATACTTTAATATTCTGTATGAGAACAAAAGTTTTCGTGCCGAAATTATAAAGACAGATACGGCAGCAAAAACTGTTTCCATTAAAATCAACGGCAACCGCTATACGGTTGCTTTAAAAGACAAGTTTGATCTGCTCCTGGAGAAAATGGGCCTCACCAATACCAGTGCTGCCAAAGTCAATACCATCAAGGCACCGATGCCGGGCTTGATCATCGATTTGAAAATAAAAGCGGGCGATACCGTAAAAGCAGGCGAACCCTTGCTGATACTGGAAGCGATGAAGATGGAAAACATCTTAAAATCACCGGGAGAAGGCATAGTGAAAAATGTAAAGATCAAGAAAGGTGACAGTGTAGAGAAGGGGCAGGTGTTGATTGAGTTTTAAATTACTAACAACTTATACTGCAAACAGCAATTAGCAAACCCCAAACCTAATTATCATCACAATGAAATCTGTACTTATTATTTTAATCTCATTATCTGGGATTATAGCCCTTATTGCTCAACCTCAGCTGGTAAAAGATGTTAATCCCAAATCTGAATTCACTGGTGGCTCATTTCCAAGAATAATCTCTCGGCTTAACAACAACACATTGCTATTTGCAGCCACCAGTACCTCAACAGGTGAAGAGTTATGGAAAAGTGATGGCACAGAAGCAGGTACAACTTTGGTTAAAGACATTAATCCAGGGGCTGGTGGCACACGTATAAGTAGCATTGTATTTTTTAAGGATAATATTTATTTCACTGCTGATGATGGTAATGGCACCCAGCTTTGGAAAACGGACGGGACCGAAAGTGGCACAGTAAAAGTACAAAGTCAGTTTGATGGATATTTTATCTCAGACCTTATCCTATTGGGAGACTTCATTTATTTTTCTGCCTCTGATTCCGATCACGGTCAGGAACTTTGGAAAAGTGATGGTACATCAAATGGAACTACATTAGTCAAAGATATTAATCCGGGGCCAGGGAGCGCATTCCCTACTTTCGCTTTCAACTTTACTGCTGTTAATGACATCCTCTTTTTCACTGCAAATGATGGTGTTCACGGTTTGGAACTATGGAAGACCGATGGTTCAGAAACAGGTACTATGCTTGTTAAAGACATGAATGCGGGAGCGGCCTCAAGTGAATTTTTAAACTTCACTCCATTCAATGATAACCTATATTTTAACAGCAGCGATGGAATTACAGGTCACAGGCTTTGGAAAAGTGATGGAACAGAAGTAGGAACAGTTGAGGCATTTTCCGGGTCAGGAGGAGTATCAAGTCTTACTCCATTCAAGGGTGAACTTTATTTTAATAGATACACCGGTGGATTGGGATCAGAATTATGGAAAAGTGATGGCACTCAAAGTGGAACTGTTCTTGTAAAAGACATCAATCCTGGAGCAGGCAGTTCTACTAGTGGAGGTGCTGATAATAAGTTAATCCTCTTTAAAGACAATCTTTATTTCGGAGCAAATGATGGAGCTCATGATTATCAGCTTTGGAAAACAGACGGGACAGAAAATGGAACTATGATGGTCAAACAGATTAATCCAACAGGCTCTGCTTTTATCCAGGGCTTTTGTGTTGCAAACAATACATTGTTTTTTTCTGCCGTGCGTAATCAAGATCAGGAACTTTGGAAAACAGACGGCACGGAAAGTGGAACATTAGAAGTAAAAAACATCAATACATATAAATCTTCTTCACCATTCAATCTTGTCAATCTAAACAACCAACTTTATTTTACCGCTGATGATGGCCGATATGGAAATGAACTTTGGAAAACAGACGGGACAGAACAGTCTACCGTATTGGTAAAAGATATTAACACAAGTTCGCTCTTCTATCCACAATCTTTAGCAACAGCCGGCAATAATTTATACTTCCTAAATAATAGCGGTAATCACAATTTTCAAATCTGGAAAAGTGATGGAACAACCACCGGTACCAGTCAGATAAAAGAATTCGATACCGACAAAATAGAGATATATAACTCACTTGGATTAGGTAGTAACTATATTTTCAATTTTGATGATGGAGTTCACGGCCTGGAACTTTGGAAAAGTGATGGAACGGGAAACGGCACTGTGATGATTAAGGATATCAATCCAACAGGAGGATCTGATCCTGGAGTCGTTAGTACAAGCTTGGTTACTCTAGATGCCAATACATTTTTTTCTGCAAATGATGGCACCCACGGATTTGAATTATGGCGCACAGATGGAACATCAGTAGGAACAACCATGGTGAAAGATTTAAATTCCGGAATAGCGAGTTCTAATCCTTTTCAATTCATCAACCTGAATGGAACAATCTATTTTTTAGCAAATTCATTTGAACTTTGGAAAACAGATGGAACCGAGGCTGGCACTTCACTGGTAAAAAATGTAAATCCATCCGGATCGGGATGGAGACCTTATTTTTTAACGTCCGGGAACAACATACTGTTCTTCGTTGCAGACGATGGAATTCACGGCAGTGAATTATGGAGAAGTGACGGAACTACTTCTGGAACTGTTTTAGTAAAAGATATATATACGGGCATGGACTCACACTATATGAATATCCTCGGCGTTCATAATGGCATCGTTTATTTCCATGCAAATGATGGTGAATCCAATTATGAAATATGGAAGTCAGATGGAACTGAACAGGGAACCATTATGTTAAAAGATATCAATCCAGGCCCCAATGGATCAGGCATAAATAGCTTTTTATCCTTCAAAAATCATTTCTATTTCGTTGCATCTACAACCGCTTACGGTTTCGAACTGTGGAGGTCAGACGGAACTGAACAAGGGACTCTTCTCTTTAAAGATATTAATCCTGGAGCAAGAGGCTCTGACATCTACTCAGGGCTGATCGCATTAGATGAATTGTTTTATTTCATTGCCAATGATGGTACGCATGGTGCTGAATTATGGAAGAGCGATGGCACATCAAACGGAACAAAATTAGTTTACGATATTAATCAAGGAACTTCTTCTTCTGCCCCATACCCTCTTGTTATTTTAAACCACGAGTTATTCTTCACTGCAGAAGATAACATTCATGGTCGTGAGCTATGGAAATTCAATCCCAAATTTCAAACAATTATTTTTGACGAATTAAGGGATAAAATTGCTATCGATCCATCATTTACTTTGTCAGCTACCTCCTATTCTGAACTTCCGGTCTCATTTCAAATTATGTCAGGGCCAGCAACAATTGAGGGGAACAAAGTATCTTTAACAGGAAGTGGGTTAGTTAAAATAAAAGCTATTCAGCAAGGCAATGAAAAATTTGATGCCGCGGAACCTGTAGAGCGTTCATTCAATGTTACTAAGGCAGATCAGACTATTACTTTTAATGCCTTGGAAGATAAAACGTCTGATTCGGCTCCTTTCGATCTTGACGCTACTGCTACTTCACTGCTTCCTGTATCATTTACAATTGTTTCTGGCCCAGCAGAGATTTCCGGAAAAACAGTAATGCTTAAAAGTGAGGGTGGAACTGTAACCATAAAAGCATCTCAGTCCGGCAATGAAAAATACAAAGCGGCAGAAAGCGTTGAGCGATCATTTTTCTCCAAATTAATTCTTGGGCTGGAATCAAATGATGAAATTCATTTCTTCCCAAATCCCGTGAGTGAAACATTGTACATCACTCTCGATGAAAACAGTGAGGTTTCCGAAATTGGGTTGATAAATAGTACAGGGCAATCTGTTTTGCAGCAAAAAGTAGATGTTTTAAACATTGCTATTCCTGTTTCTCAACTTTCAAAAGGAATCTATTTCCTTCAATTAAAAGGGAAGGTTACTCAGACGAAAAAACTCATCGTAGAGTAGCTCAAAGAATAGTATTGGAGATTAAGCTATCGACAAATACCATCCTTCGTTGATTACAATTTGCAAATTCAATGCTGATCAAGGTTACGGAGGGCTGCCATTCTCCTTGATTGAGATATACAAAAATTAATCTGGATTTATATTGAAACTCCTGAGAATCTTACTTACCCGGCAACTTATCCCTCCATTTCTCCATCACCGTAATCACATCAATCATCTGCTGATTGCCGGTTCGCTTCAGCTCATCAAATACTACAGCAGAAATCAGCTTCGGCCAGAAGAGGGATGAGTTCACATCACCTACTTTAGATTCTATTCTGGTAATCTCTGCGGCAAGCGGAATTCGCAATGCCTCCGGCACATTCGGATCTTGTGAAAGCACTTTTAGTTTGCTCAGCCCTTCCTGCACTTTGTTATTTTGAAAATCAGCCAGCGCGTCTGTCACCTGATAGGGCCAGTGGATCTGCGTTTCGTTAGCAAACCCTGCCCAGAAAACTTTCGATCCGTTAAAGTCTTTATCATAAATCTTGGCCACGCCCATCACCATATAAAAAACAGATACTTCGTATTTCACTTTTGAAGTTGGTCCCTGTGCATACTTCTTTGCATCGTCCGATTCCTGTTTGGCCAGCTCATTCCATCCTTGCTCATACATCACTATGGAGCGCAGCGACTGTGCCATTAGCTTCACTTCTTCTTTATCGCTCTCCTGCGCCAGGTCTGTTTCAGCAAAAGCCATGGCTGGTTTGCGTGAGATGGTCCACATGTAGCCCAATAGCAAGTGTGCATATTCGCTGTTCAATGGAGCAAGGCTATCTGGTTTTTGTTCGTTATAGGCTGTCACCACCGGGCCGATGCCCGCGCCAGAGGCTGCTTTGTATGTGGTGTATTTAAATCCCGAAGTCATTTCTTCGTACAACTCCCGCTCGGTCTTCTTTTTGGAAGAGCAGGAGCCAATCACCAGTACGGACAAAATCAACACAGCACGAGTCATATTATTCAATAAAGAGTCAGGGATACTAAATACGGGAATGAGCATGCCGGGTTTTCTGATCTAATCATTTCACGACTATCCGTTCCTGCCTCAAAAAATGCCTTTAAAATCCTCAAATACTAATATATTTACAGGATTTTGACCACTCTTTCATGAAGCATAAACGTATCCTCCTCAAACTCAGCGGTGAAGCATTGCAAGGTGCTTCCAAAAGTACCAATATCGATCCCAATGTATTGGAGCAATATTGCGAAGAAATAAAACTCGTAAAAGAACAGGGCGTAGAATTGGCCATTGTTATCGGTGGGGGAAACATCTTCAGGGGCGGGCAGGCTGAAGCATTGGGTATAGAGCGGGTACAGGGTGACTACATGGGTATGCTGGCTACGGTGATCAACGCCATGGCATTACAAAGTGCACTGGAAAAACACGGCTTATATACCCGACTCATGGCCGGTATCAAAATGGAGCAAGTGTGCGAACCCTTCATAAGACGCAGAGCCATTCGACATCTTGAAAAAGGACGGATTGTTATTTTTGGTGCCGGTATTGGTAATCCGTACTTCACTACCGACTCTACGGCCAGCTTACGCGCCATTGAAGTACAGGCTAGCGTAGTACTGAAAGGTACCCGCGTAGATGGGGTGTACGATAAAGACCCGGAGAAATTCAGCGATGCGGTTCGTTATGATAAACTTAGTTTCCAGGAAGCCTATTCCAAAAAACTAAACATTATGGACATGACGGCCTTCACACTGTGTATGGAAAACAAACTCCCCATCATTGTGTTTGATATGAACAAAAAAGGCAACCTGTTGAAAGTAGCTAAAGGAGAAGAGGCCGGAACGCTGATCAGCTAGGAATTAAAATGGATAACAACTGATTTGTACTTCGTAATTTGTAAATTGTAATCGACTCAGAGTTATGGAAGAAATAGAGTTATACCTCGATGAGGCAAAAGAGCAAATGACTAAGACCCTAAACCATGTTGGTCATGAGCTTACTAAAATACGTGCAGGCAAAGCTAATCCTGCCATGCTTGATGGAATCAAGGTAGAATATTATGGAGCGATGAGTCCATTGAGCCAGATATCGTCCATCACAACACAGGATGCACGCACTCTTTTTATCAAGCCATGGGAAAAAAGCCTGATCAGCGAAATTGAGCGTTCCATTATGGCGGCTAATCTTGGCCTTACCCCGCAAAACGATGGCCAGCAAATCATCATCAACATACCCATGCTTACCGAAGAAAGACGGAAGCAACTGGTGAAGCAGGCCAGCCAGGAGTGCGAGCAGGGCAAAGTAAGTGTTCGCAGCATACGCAAGGAAACCAACGAGCAGCTCAAGAAAATCAAAGGCGTATCGGAAGATGACGTGAAAAACGCAGAAGGAGAAGTACAAAAACTGACGGATGATACCATCGTGAAAATCGATGCATTGATGAAGAAGAAAGAAGTGGAAATCATGACTGTGTAGTTCTTGATAACTCGTTGTTTGGATTTCTCTTACCAGGTACGAACAGTGGGGTGGGTATAGCAGATCAATACTCTTCATCTGATTGGATAATAGATAACCTCATGGAAAACGAAAGCTTCGCACAAAAATCAAAACGTATGTTCAGGAAGATTTTGAAATGGGTGGTCGGCATGGCATTGCTCGTCTTCCTTGCCGTGAATAGCTTCTACTACTTTGCTGTTTACGAAGAAGGTGTCATGGCCGGCAAGGTATTACGCATCACTGAAAAAGGCGTGATGTTTAAAACTTACGAAGGCAAACTGAATCTGGATACGTTCGGAGCCTTGAAAGGAGCAAGCCCTATTGCAGAGTCATTCGACTTCTCCGTAGAATCAAAAGAGAAAGAAGTAATTAAAGAACTGGAACAAGTAGCGCTTAGTGGCGAACGCGTCAATCTTCACTTCATTAAGCGATACAAGGCATTCTTCTGGCGCGGTGACACCAATTACTTTGTAACTAAGGTAGAGCGGCTGCCCAATCCCTGATTTTTAGTGTCCGTTTTTTAAACGTGAAAAACCCAATCCTTGTAAATAGGGTTTTCCGGATCGAAGTTGCTCTGCACCAGGAAGCGCATATCCAACGGCTCTACAAACTCGCAATCCTGTAATGAAAGGTTTTTGTACCCCGGTATTTTTGATTTGCCGCTAAAGCCATCTACCTGCACACACACAATCGTGATTTTATTCTTGCTGGTCTGGCATACTCCATAAGGATGGATCGTACGATCGGAAGGTTCGTTTTTCAGCTTGAGCTTACACACCCTTCGTTGCTGAGAGGCCTCAAAAAGTTGCTGTGTTACCGTCTCAATACTCATACGTACTAAATTTTAGTAGCCCTTCCTCTCAAAACAAAATCGGCCAGCACCAGCGCGGCCATGGCCTCAACAATGGGCACGGCTCGCGGTACCACACAAGGATCATGACGCCCCTTGCCGGAAACAATAGCCTCTTTACCCTCTTTATCAACACTTTGCTGATCCTGCATAATCGTAGCAACCGGCTTGAAAGCGACATTAAAATAAATGTCCTCGCCATTGGAAATTCCTCCCTGTATGCCACCGGAATGATTTGATTTCGTACGAATCTTTCCTTCTTCACTATAAAACTCATCATTGTGCTGAGAACCACGCAGGGTAATGCCTTCAAAGCCGCTGCCATATTCAAAACCTTTCACGGCATTGATACTCAACATTGCTTTGCCTAACTCCGCATGAAGTTTATCAAACACCGGTTCACCCAAACCCACCGGAGTATTTTTAATCACACAGGTAACTACACCACCAATGGTATCACGATCCAGTCGTACCTGATCGATCAATGCAATCATCTGACCTGCAATAACGGCATCCGGACAACGCACGATGTTGTCTTCGGTTTTACTCAAATCCAGTTGGGTGTAGTGAGGGGCTTTGATATCGCCTACCTGCGAAACAAAAGCACTGATCTGAATACCATATTTATTCAGCATCAGCTTCGCTACAGCTCCGGCCGCTACACGCGCGGCTGTTTCTCTTGCCGAGCTACGGCCACCACCGCGATGATCACGGATACCATACTTGGTTTCATACGTATAGTCGGCATGCGATGGGCGAAAGGTATTTTCAATATGACTGTAGTCCTTGCTGCGCTGATCCTGGTTCTCAATCACCAGGGCAATGGGGGTACCGGTTGATTTGCCCTCGAATACACCACTGAGTATCCTAAATGTATCGTCTTCTTTACGCTGTGTGGTGATTTTTGATTGGCCCGGTTTTCTGCGCTCCAGTTCCGATTGAATAAACAACTCGTCAATAGGCAATCCTGCCGGACATCCGTCAATAACTACTCCTATAGCCGGGCCATGTGACTCACCAAATGTGCTGATCTTGAATAGGGTGCCGTATGAATTGTTCATCTGCTGCAATCAAAACGCTAAAGTTATTCTTTATTCGTGGTATTCCGATCTGTTTTACCTCGTATCTTATTTCTTAAATACCAGATAAGCAGCACCACCTAACGCCAGCAGTATAAAAATATTCAAACCGATTTTCATCCAATCTCCTTTGGTCGAAGATAGCAGTGTGTTATCGGCCGATTCGATCCGGCTATAGAACGAACCCGTATCATTACTCTCTATCGCAGAGTTGGTCTGACTTTCACCGGTAACGGTCAGTAGTTGTTTCGACTTCAGTGTATCGTATTTTTTTGTGCCCGGGTTAAAAAATACCCATTGAAAATAATCTCCCAGGTTATATTTTCCTGGCTCTTTCGGAATCATAAAGTAAGTAAACGACTTAGACCCCGTCACACGATTATTCTCACGGCTCACATTTTGTTTTATATTCGGTTCATAAAAATCAAAACTGTTGTCCTTCTTCACATTGGGTTTTTCAATTCCCGAAATGTTTCCTTCTCCATACACATTAAACTCATAGCTTACACTTTGACCTGTACCTAAATTAGTAGAAGCAAGACGCTCGTCCAGTTTATAATTACCCACAGCTACCGCATCGCGCATCGGGTGGGGTGGCAGTTCTTTTACTCTCACCGTTTTGGGCTTGGACTGAAATGTTTTGTAATCTTCTTTTCTGTTCTGCCCGAAAAAGGACGGATTCTTAGCTACTTTAAACTTGATCATTTCCAACCCTACACTGGGGAAGGTAATGGATTGGGCATTGAGTGGGTAGAAGGTAGCCTGGTAGATTTTATACTGTGTATACCCTTTACCTCCAATCTCAATCGATTCACCTTCGATGTTTTCAATATTGAAATTTTCTTCCCAGCAGTTGGAAGGGCGAAGTTTCTTGAGAATATCGGTGAGTTGCTTTCCTAAGTCGTGAAACTGCATCGGCGCACGATTGTTATCTGCCACCAGAAAGGAAAGCGTAGTAGTAAACCCTTCACCTACATATACTTCGTCTTTATTGGTAGTGATCGCCAGCAACGCATCTTCCTTTACATCGACAAACTCAGTTTCCCCTCCAAAGAAATCCCTTGCCGGATCTCTGTCAAACAAGCTGCGAAACGGATCTACCGCTTTTACGGCTGCGCCTACTTTTACCTTTTTACCCGGCACGGAGATTACCTGATCATTTACTTTCAACTTGAAAGAAGGAACATTAATCACACCCTGAGCCTGAGGTGCATACGTCATCACCGCGCTCTCGGAGAAACTAACTTGTCCGTTGATGTTACTACTCTGGCGTTGGCTACTGACACCTCGCTTTTGAAAGCCATTGATGTCGGGGAATTTGTCGTACGCCTTTAGCCGGTCATTGTTTACCGTAATGGTAATCGTCCATGCCTGATTTTCTCCAATCTCATCGGGGCCAAGGCTCACTTGTATGTCCTGCCCGTGTGACCAGAAAGAGACACACGTAAAAAATAAAATAGAAGCGATCAGTTTCTGCATGTTACTACAACGTCAAATAAAGACATTTTGCACAAAAGTAAGTATAAACTCCAAATTCAAGGGTTTTATAGGTGTTTAACCCGTATTCGTAGATTTTTTCATCAATCTTCTTCTCCATTCTATACCACTTTTGTATATTCATCGTTTCAAGGAGTAGAATTTCAAATAATTTTATTTGTCGTACTTAATTTTTTTCGATGAAAATGCTGAACTACTTCAAAACTGTACTTTCAAGAGTGAGTTTTGATGCGCGAATTTTTGAAAAAGAATTGCGCAAAGCAATCAAGTCACTGATTGCCGAAGAGTTGACGGAGCTCAAAAACTGGTGCTACACCAATTTTGGGGGTGAACATGAAGCAATACTGAATCGTTGCTTCGTATTGAGTTAAGATTTAAAAACAACAACAACGTATGAGGCCACTCTGAAAAACAGGGTGGCTTTTTTATTTTTGAACCGCTTTCAAACAGCTTCTTTCCTCCACTAATGAGTAATTCCAAAAAACACATTGCCATCATCGGCGCCGGACTGGTTGGCTCACTACTTTCCATTTACCTGATCAAGAGAGGCTACAAGGTTTCGGTATACGAACGCAGAGCCGATATGCGCAAGCAAAACCTGGACGCAGGACGCTCCATCAATCTCGCCTTGAGCAACAGGGGGATTCGTGCACTGGAATCCATCGGATTAGCCGAACAACTAAAAGAGACAGCAATACCCATGCATGGCCGCATGATGCACAGCCGTGAAGGCAAACTCAGTTTTCTTCCTTACGGGAAAGAAGGACAGTTCATCAACTCCATTTCACGTGCCGGGTTGAATAAAGTGTTGATGAGCGCGGCCGAACAACAAGGAGTTGAATTTCATTTTGAGCAGCGCATTACTAAAGTCGATCTGGAGAATACTTCGATCGAAGTTCATCATTCACAGACTGCTGCTGACCATCGACTACCCGATGTGGACCGCCCAAAGTTCGATCTGGTGATTGGTGCCGATGGCGCATTCTCTGTAGTGCGGCAGGCGATGCAGTTTACGGATCGCTTTGATTTTTCACAGGACTTCATTGATCACGGTTATAAAGAACTGCATATTCCTCCCGGCAGCAACAGTACTTTTCAGCTGGAGAAAAATGCATTGCACATCTGGCCACGCGAAAGCTTCATGATGATTGCCTTGCCCAATCCGGATGGAAGCTTTACGTGTACATTATTCTTTCCCTTCGAAGGGAATCCTTCATTCAGCGCTTTAAAAACAAATGAAGAGATCAGCACCTTTTTGCAGGAAACCTTTACGGATGCAGTAGCCCTCATGCCTGATGCATCGAACGATTA
The DNA here is from genome assembly GCA_023251155.1 of Flammeovirgaceae bacterium. Classification (GTDB taxonomy): domain Bacteria; phylum Bacteroidota; class Bacteroidia; order Cytophagales; family Cyclobacteriaceae; genus ELB16-189. Next base: position 49,359 of record JAHEZH010000002.1, read on the forward strand.
TAAAACCAATCCCACGTCATCGCTGGTAACGATGAAATGTTTTCCGTGGGTAAAAAACAAAACGCTCGTGATTGGCGATGCCGCCCATGCCGTTGTTCCATTTTACGGACAAGGGATGAATGCCGGTTTTGAAGATTGCTATAAACTCAATCAGCTGCTCGATCAGTACAACGATGATTGGGATCACGTTTTACCTGAATTTCAAATGCTACGCAAGCCCGACACCGATGCCATTGCACAACTGGCACTGGATAATTTTATCGAGATGCGCGACCTGGTAGCCGATCCGGAATTTTTACTACGCAAAAAGATCGAGGCAAAAATCAATGCACTGTATCCCGACCAATGGATACCACTTTATTCAATGGTTACGTTCAATGAAAATATTCGCTATTCCACTGCTTATGCTACCGGCCAGAAGCAAAAACAAATTATGGATGAAGTGATGAAGACCCCCGACATCGAGAATAAGTGGGAGCACCTGGATTTCGCTGGTATTGTAGCGAAACTGGGATAAGATTGTGTATCGCGATGAAGTTATACACTGAAAAGACACATCTTGGCCATCACGCTAATATTAGTTTCTATACAGCACTGGAGGCATATTACAACATGGGCTTTGAACTTAGTGAAGTGGAAGATATAAATGCATTGGATCAAATTGAAAAGGATAATATTTTTCTCGGAAGTATCCAATTTATCCATAGCGCATTAGCAAAACTTGGAAAGCAAATTCCTGAACCGTTAGATTATCCAAATAGCTTGCATCGATTTCTCGGTCGACAAATTGGAATTTCAACGATGGATGAAATAGCGAACGATTCGACTAAATGGAATGTCTTCGTTAAACCTAAAGGAGTTTCCAAAAAATTCACTGGCCGATTAATCAAAGGAACAAAGGATCTCATCGGCTGTGGAGATATTAATTCAAATACTCCTGTATGGATTTCTGAACCAGTTGATTTTGTAGCAGAATGGAGGGTTTTTATCAGATATAAAACAGTACTCGGAGTACGTTCCTATAAAGGTGATTGGAGAGCTCAATTTAACTATAAGATAATCGAGGAGGCAGTTGAGTCTTACGAAGATCAACCGGCAGGTTATGCTTTAGATTTTGGATTAACAAAAGACAACAGGCTTCTTCTCGTAGAGGCTAACGATGGTTACAGTTTAGGGAACTATGGATTGTTTTATGTGGACTATGCGAAATTGTTGGCTGCGCGATGGGCTGAATTAAGCGATCAACATGATCTTTGTTATTTCTAGAGATCATCTCCATTACAGGTTATCGCTATGAAGGCACACCTCTTGCTCATACTATTATTCATTACAAAAATCGCCAGTGCCCAGTATCCTTTCGAAAAATTTCCACCGGTTGAGTACAAAGAGTTTAAAGGATGGAAAGTATATAGAAAAGCGGATCGGGTTCATTACACTTTGGCTATTCCTGCATTCTTCAACAATAAAGATACACTCACTGTCCAGCTCACATCGCTTGGTGACAGTTCACTCATTAGGTTATTCAGAAACAAAGCTCAGATTCAAAAAATGGCAGAGCCAATGTTTTTTGTTGACCTGAATGTTCTCCATCAAGTGGTAAAGACGATGGATATGGATCATGACCAGCGTGCCGATCTTAAGCTGGTCATCCCTTATCTGGGCAATGGAATCGCTGCACTCAACGTGCGCGTCATCTACCTGTTTCAAAAACCGGATGGATCATTCACAAAAATCGCTTATCTCGACAAAGAAGGGGCACACCTGACCGAAAGGGATTTCGACAGTGATGGAGTATTTGAAATCATCACCATGACCTTAAAAGATTACGGCAGGCACAATTACTGGACCTACAACATCTACCATTTCAAAGACGGTGAATTACAAAATCAAAATGAACGTTTCAGTTATCCGATTATGATTCAATACCTCTACAAAAACAATTACAAGGTGACGGACAAGATCTCAAAAGAGAAGATGAAAACATTTGGTGATCTCAAGCCGCTGGATTACAGCAAGAAGTAAATCAGCTCATTGACAAGATGATGTGAACGGAAAAATCAAATTCGTACTCCCTACCAAAAACTAGCCGGCCTGCGCGGATCACACTCGGAAGTAAACAAATTAGTTGTGATCCGTTAATGAAGGGTTGCTGAACCAGCAATCATATCTTCACCGCCTCAAAACTCATCACCTTGCCCGATTTCACATTTTTAAAAGTGCCGTTGAGATTCTTTCCGTCCCAGATGCATTCTATATCAGAGACAGCAACATCTTTATTCATTTCGTGAAACACTACTTTGTTACCAGTAACTGTCCCTGTAAGTGTGATCGGTGTATTGAATTTATCATATACAATAATCCCCTTTAGTTCACCCCGGTCAGAAGACGATGTGAACGTTAATGTAATGGGATACTTATTATCAATCTTTCCTTTGATGAGACTTTGCTGCATAGCAACTGCGGATGGCGCAGCGCCTATAAACAAGGATAAGCCATCAGGAGTAAGATCAGCAAGTAATTGGTCATACGAAAGAGTGTATGGGCCAATCGTTGCATCGGCCGTCCATGATGCACCATCCAGGCAACCCCTTCCCCAGAAGTTGAAGCCACTATCAGTAATAGTCATTCTGTCAAAAGGAAGCTCCGTCATCGTCTCTGCCTCAGCAAGACATCTCTTATACTCTTCTCCAAAATTATCGTCCTTCAAATGAGCTTTGATGGACTCCTTCCAGAGTTTATAAAACGCTTGTCGCACGTTCACCTGAGCAGCTGGGTAGAAAACGGTATTCTCATTAACAGGATTACCGGTGCGTGCATCAAACGAATAATTGCGAAACTGGAAATGCGAACCCGCACCGTTATGCCCCGTCATTATCTCCAGGCTAAACACTCTGCCATTATTACTTGCCAGGTTATAAGTATATGTTGCCTCACTCCTCAGGTTACTTAGCGGATCTTTAGTAGTAGGTGTAATCTGAAGAGAGAGTTCCTTCATCTGTAATATCTTGTTAATCTTCCTGGCGATCTCGGGCTGGCTCGCTGATTGTAACACGGGGAAAGTACAAGTAAACTCATCATCCGACTCGCGTATCTCTTTTATGGTAAACTGGGCCCATACAGGCACACAGCAGAGCAGCATCAGTATAGCAAACATTGATTTTATCATTGTGAAGTGCGAGTTGGTGCTGGCAATGTACGTTGTTTCCAGGGAACGGCATGTACGATACTGTTTTTAGATCCACCGTGAATATCCAAGCCGCAGATAAACACGACGCGGAAAAAATTCCTTCCGATTGACAATTTGCTGATCGTGAGGGTTACTGTCAGCAGGAACCCGGCAACCGCTCTCACATCTTCTCACCAAAACTCAAATCTCCCGCATCACCCAGACCGGGTACGATGTAAAACTGATCATTTAGTCTTTCATCGATTGCAAAAGTCCATATCGAATAAGGGAGGTTGATTTCTTTTTTCAGATGAGCGATCCCCTCCGGAGCAGCCAGCAATGATGCAATATGAATGTGAGCGGGGGTTCCCTTTTTCAAAAGCTCATGAATGGATCGCAATGCCGATTTGCCTGTGGCCAGCATGGGGTCAATTATGATTACCGTTCGTCCACTTACGCTTGGAGCCGCCTGGTAATCGAGATTGATTTGTACTTCGGCTTCACCTTCTCTGCGGTAAGCCCCAATAAATCCGCTATCGGCTCCATCAAAGAAATGCTGAAAGCCATGATAATAAGGAAGACCAGCACGAAGAATGGTGATCAGAACAGGAGGTTCTGGAATAAAGAGCGGTGATTTGCCAAGTGGTGTATTCACCATCTTTTCACGGTAACTCAGCCGCTGCGAAATCTCATACGCCATAATCTCACCCAGGCGTTCCATGTTTCGGCGAAAACGCAAACGATCCTGCTGAATGAGCTTATCGCGAAGCTCCGCTAAAAACTGATTAGCGATTGTGTTCTTCTCACCGATATTGAAAACCATCTTTTCTTTTTTTCTATCAAAAATTAGAATAAAGTTGTGGAAAGAAAAGTTATGTCGTTCGAATTACTTCAGAAATTGTGCGAAGTGCGTGCATCCTCAGGCGATGAAGCACCGATGAAAGATTTTTTACTTCGCTACATCAAAAAAGAAAAGAAGAAGTGGAAAGTGAAACCCGAAATCATTGAAGGTGAAGAGTTTCAGGATAGCATCATCTTAAAATTTGGTAAACCCCGCACCGCCCTCTTTGCACACATGGATTCCATCGGCTTTACGGTGCGCTATGCAAATCAATTGGTTCCAATTGGCAGCCCCGATGCAGAAGCCGGTACCAAACTGGTAGGCGAAGATTCACTGGGGCCCATTGAATGCGAACTGGAACTGGATGCAGAAAATCATGCCCTCTATAAATTCGGGAGACAGATTGATCGTGGCACTGCGCTTACTTATAAAATTGATTTCAGAGAAACGAAACAATTCATACAAACACCCTACCTGGACGACCGGTTAGGCATCTATAATGCACTGAAGGTAGCGGAGAAACTGAAAGACGGTGTGATTGTTTTCAGCTGCTGGGAAGAACACGGTGGCGGATCGGTATCGTACCTCGCCAAATACATCTATGAAAAATGGAACGTGCGCCAGGCATTGATCTCTGATATCACCTGGGCAACAGATGGTGTATTCTTGGGCAAAGGTGTGGCCATTTCACTGCGCGACAGAAATGTACCCCGCAAAGTATTTATCGATAAGATTCGAACAATCGCGGATGAGAGCGGTGTGGATTATCAGCTGGAAGTAGAAGGCTCCGGCTCCAGCGATGGTGGTGAATTGCAGCGCTCACCCTATCCGTTTGATTGGTGCTTTGTCGGAGCTCCCTCACAAGATCCGCACACACCCAATGAAAAAGTGCACAAGAAAGATATTGATAGTATGATCACACTCTATGACGTGCTGATGAAGAAGCTTTAGTAAAAAGAATAACCTGTTTAGTCATTTGGACTGAATTCTTCCTGAATCGTTGAAGAACTCAACCTGCATTTCGTTTTGCTCCGTATCCAATTGCTTCTATGGTTGACCGATCGGCTGATCCAATACTCATGAGCACCAAAGCGCTCGTAGGGTTCTTTCTTTACCTGCTCGTCTTATTGGATGCAACCTCAATTCCACCTGCATCATTTTCTTTCTGCAATAAAGTAGAATCTGTTATATACACAGCTACAATTCGCTGAGGTCTTACTGATTATGGGATCGTGACTCCATTGCTACGTTCTCATGCTCCTTCAGAAAGCGTTTTAACTACTTCCCTAATCGCATGCGGAGGACGATCAATTGTTTCCATCATTCCTGCATTCCAAATTTAAAAAAAATGCACTCAGCATGTTTAAAAAAGTTATGTTTGAGAATCTAAACTACACCTATGAAAAATTCCACACGAAGAGATTTTATCAAAACTTCAACCGTTGCCGGGTTAGGCTTTTCTCTTTTACCTTCTTCTGTGTTCGCTAAAGATGCTCCAGCCAAAGTGAGGTTAGGATTCATCGGCGTGGGAATGCGTGGACAAAATCACCTGGACCTTGCTTTGCTCAGAAGCGATGTAGAGGTCATTGCCATCTGCGATGTACAGCAGCGTATGATCGACATGAGTCTTGATCTGGTTACCAGGTATAAAAAACCAAAGCCAATGGTTATCAATGATGGCCCGCAGGGTTATAAAAAACTACTGGAGAACAAAGACATTGATGCTGTAATCATAGCTACTCCATGGGAATGGCATACGGTAATGTGTATCGATGCGATGAACGCAAAAAAATATGTTGGCTGCGAAGTGATTACGGGCATGACGATAGCAGAGTGCTGGGAGATCGTACATACTTCCGAGCGCACCGGCATGCCATTGATGATGCTGGAGAATGTCTGCTATCGCAGAGATGTAATGGCAGTAATGAACATGGTCCGCCAAAATATATTTGGTGAACTGATTCACCTGCAAGGCGGCTATCAGCATGACCTGCGTGAAGTAAAATTCAATGATGGTAAAAATCCCTACGGTGGGGGTGCAGAGTTTGGAGCAAAAGGATTTTCGGAAGCGCAGTGGCGCACAGAGCATTCTGTGCTTCGCAATGGTGACTTATATCCTACACATGGTATTGGCCCTATTGCCATGATGACCAACATCAATCGGGGTAATCGTTTTACTAAACTGGTTTCGTACGCAACAAAAGCACGTGGCTTGCACGACCACATTGTAAAGGCAGGAGGAGAAAATCATCCAAATGCGAAAGTGAATTTCAAGCTGGGTGACATTGTCACTACAATGATCAGCACCTCGAACAATGAAACAGTACTTTTGCAACACGATACCAACCTGCCCCGGCCGTATTCATTAGGATTCCGCGTACAGGGCACAAAAGGGATCTGGATGGATGTGAACAAATCCATTTACATAGAAGGGCAAAGCAAAGAAGCACACCGCTGGGAAGATGCGAAAGAGTGGCTGGATAAATACGATCATCCCCTTTGGAAAAAATACGGCAACGATGCAGCAGGCGCTGGCCATGGTGGTATGGATTGGTTTGTATTTAATGCGTTTGTTGAATCGGTAAAAAGAAAAACAAACACACCACAGGATGTATATGATGCCGTTACCTGGAGTGCAATTACTCCGCTTTCTGAATCATCAATCGAACTGGGGGGCGAAACCGTTGAGTTCCCTGATTTTACCAAAGGGCAATGGATGTACCGCAAAAACAATTTTGCAATCGATGATTCGTATTAATTCAATGGATCAACCAAATTGTATTGGTCAAAGCAGGGCCTGTTTTTAACACACAGTCGTTCCTGTAATTGAATCTCATTTTTTTATTCATCGATAATAAACCGGCAGAAAAAACTATCTTTGCCGTCCTTTTTGGAAAAGGTGGCAATTATTTTGAATGGACAGTGTTGAAAAATTACCCCGTGTAAGCAGAATTGAATCAATGAAAATAAAAGACCTGGAATTTAAAAAACTGATCACTGCGGATAAGATCGAGAAGAAAATAAAAGCATTGGCAACCAGCATCAATGCCGAATACAAAGACAAGACTCCTTTGTTTCTTCCCATACTCAATGGCTCATTCATGTTTGCCAGTGATTTACTTAAAGAAGTGACCATCCCTTGCCGCATCTCTTTTGTAAAGGTGGCTTCGTACTCTGGCACCAACAGCACCGGACAGGTCAATACACTGATCGGCTTGGAAGAGAGCCTCTTCAATCAGGACATCATTATCATTGAAGACATCATTGACACTGGTCTCACGCTGCAAAAAATTGTGGACGAACTTCATGGTCGTGGTGCCAAATCGGTAGAGGTAGTAGCCTTGCTTAGAAAAGCACCGGCACGCGAAAAAAACATCGGAGCCAAGTACATTGGCTTTGAGCTGGAAGACGAATTTGTGTTAGGTTACGGCCTTGACTATGATGGATTAGGCCGAAATACCAAAGACATTTACAAGCAAACAGTGTCCTAAGGCCGTATGAGCTCAAAAATGACTATTTGTATTTGACTCCTAGCTAATTATATTGCCTCTCTTTTTTCAAAACTTAATCAACCTGTTAATGATTAACTTAGTACTCTTTGGCCCTCCGGGCGCAGGCAAAGGAACGCAAAGTGAAAAGCTGATTCAGAAATATGGCTTTGTACATATTTCTACCGGAGACCTTTTTCGCTGGCATACAAAAAATGATACGGACCTTGGCAAGCGCGTGAAGGAGATCATGAACAGTGGAGCATTAGTGCCCGATGAAATCACTATTGCGATGCTCAAAGAGGAACTGGATAAGAACCCGAATGCAAAAGGATTTCTGTTTGACGGGTTTCCCCGCACGGTGGGGCAAGCCGAAGCGCTGGATAAATTCATGAAGGACAATAACACCGCAATTCACCATGTAATTGCACTGGATGTTACCGAAGAAGAAGTGCGCACCCGCATAGCAAAAAGAAGAAATGTAGAGCATCGCGTAGACGATGAAGAAGAAAAATTAAACAAGCGCATCACCGAATACTTCACCAAGACCATTCACGTATTGCCTTTCTATGATAAGCAAGGGCGGTTGAAAACCGTGCAGGGTATTGGTGCGATTGAAAGTATCTTCAAAAGCATTACTGCGATCATCGATCAGAAGTAAAATCATTTGTTACCGGTAACTGGTATCCGGAAACCAGTAACACATATGTCTTCTCCCAATTTTATTGATTATGTAAAGTTTCACTCCCGCTCAGGCAAGGGTGGTGCAGGATGTTTGCATTTTCATCGCGAAAAATTTGTAGAGAAAGGGGGGCCTGATGGGGGGGATGGTGGCCGCGGAGGACATATCATTTTACGAGGCAATGCGCAGATGTGGACACTACTGCACCTTAAGTTCCGCAAGCATATACGTGCCGAAGACGGAACAGGTGGTAATGGTGCCAACATGACCGGGGCCGATGGTAAAGATGAAATCATTGAAGTACCACTGGGCACCGTAGCCAAAGATGCTGAGACCGGTGAAGTTCTTTGCGAAATCAACGATGACGGACAAGAAGTGATATTGATGCAGGGCGGACGCGGAGGTAAAGGCAATGCCTACTTCGCTACATCTACCAACCGTGCCCCCCAACATGCGCAGCCCGGTGAACCAAGCCAGGAAAACTGGATCATCCTTGAATTAAAATTATTAGCCGATGTGGGATTAGTTGGCTTTCCCAATGCAGGTAAATCCACATTGCTTTCAGTTGTATCCGCCGCCAAGCCCAAAATTGCTGACTATGCCTTTACCACATTAACACCTAACCTTGGGGTTGTGTCGTATCGCGATGAAAAATCATTTGTGATGGCCGATATACCGGGGATCATTGAAGGAGCTGCGGAAGGCCGCGGATTAGGTATCCGTTTCCTTCGTCACATCGAAAGAAATTCGCTTTTATTATTCATGGTACCGGCCGATGCCAAAGACATCCGCCAGGAGTTTGACATTCTGTTGAATGAATTAAAAAAATACAGCCCCGAGCTGCTTGATAAAAAAAGATTGCTTGCCATTTCAAAATCAGACATGCTTGATGATGAACTGAAAGCAGAAATCAAGAAAGAATTACCGAAAGGGATCAAATCCGTTTTCATTTCATCGGTAGCTAATCAGGGCATTACCGAGCTGAAAGACTTAATCTGGAAGAACCTCCATGACTAAGGTTTCCCTGCGCTCCTTTACGTAAAGCCCTTAATTTTACTAACAATAGCCTCGATGGGGTGACAGGTGGAGAGTCAATGTGTCAGTATTGACGCTATTGGCAATATTCTTGTCATTTTGCAAACACCTTAAGATGATACAATGGAAAACACAACACATCCTGAACAGGAAATAGAAAAAAACGAAGATTTGGGCTCAGAAACGGCTTCTGTGCAAGATCAGCCTCAGTCAGAAACAGAAAATCAATCTGCTTCGGATGACGTGCTGAAGAAAGTACAGGACGAACTGGCAGAATCGAAAGATAAATATATTCGCCTCTATGCCGAGTTTGACAATCACAGACGCAGAACGGCCAAAGAAAAACTGGACATGATTCAGTCGGCCAACGAGCAGTTGCTGAAAGCTTTGCTCCCCGTGCTGGACGATTTCGAACGGGCCGAAAAATCATTCAAAGACAAGAATGATAAAGAAGCCGAAGGTTTTTTTCTGATCCAGAATAAATTCAAAAAAATAATCGATCAGTACAGTGTGAAAGAAATGGAATCAAAAGGATCAGAATTTAATCCTGATTTTCATGAAGCCATTACTCAGATACCGGCACCGGAAGAGAAACTGAAAGGCAAAGTGGTGGATGTAGTTGAAAAAGGATACCTGCTGGGAGAGAAAGTGCTTCGCTTTGCGAAAGTAGTAGTAGGTAGCTAATGCGGAGAAAATAAACGGAATAACGAAACTAATATTCGAGCAGTAAGTCTCGAACTTCTAACACATGGCGAAAAGAGATTTTTACGAAATACTCGGTGTAAGCAAAGGCGCTACAGCAGAAGAGATCAAGAAAGCCTATCGCAAAACGGCTATCCAGTTTCACCCCGATAAGAATCAGGGCAATAAAGAAGCAGAAGAAAAATTCAAGGAAGCTGCTGAGGCCTACGAAGTATTGAGCGATCCGGACAAACGTGCTCAATATGATCGCTTTGGTCATTCGCGCCCGGGTGGCGGTGGCGGCGGTCACGACATGAATATGGAAGACATCTTCAGCCAGTTTGGAGATGTATTTGGTGGCGGTGGCGGTGGCTTCGAGAGCTTCTTCGGTGGAGGCGGTGGCCGCTCGCGTCAGCGCAAGGGCTCTAACCTTCGCATCAAACTGAAACTGACACTGGAAGAAATCGCCAACGGTGTTGAAAAGAAAATTAAAGTAAATCGTCTTGTACGCGCTGAAGGAGTAACGTTTAAAAACTGTACTACCTGCGGGGGTACCGGCCAGGTAAGAAAGGTAGTCAATACCATGCTGGGTCAGATGGTATCGTCAAGCACCTGTTCCACCTGTAATGGCGCAGGCCAGATCATTGAAAAGCGCCCTCCGGGGGTGGATAGCTCAGGGCTGGTATCGAAGGAAGATATGCTGTCGGTAAAAATACCGGCTGGCGTGAGTGATGGTATGCAGTTGTCAATGTCTGGCAAAGGAAATGAAGCACCGGGGGGTGGAGTTCCTGGAGATCTTCTCATTCTCATTGAAGAGCAGGAAGATAAAGAGCTGAAGCGCGATGGAAACAACCTGGTGTACGATCTGCACGTGAGCTTTATTGACGCCGCTCTCGGCACCTCGGTAGAAGTACCTTCGATAGGTGGCAATGTGCGTATCAAGATCGAAGCAGGGACTCAAAGCGGTAAGATTTTGCGCCTTCGCGGAAAAGGATTAAAAGACATTAATGGTTATGGAACTGGCGATCAGCTGATTTATATCAGTGTCTGGACTCCAAAAAAATTGAGCAGCGAAGAAAAAGCCAAGCTGGAAAGCCTTCGAGAGTCGAATAACTTCAAACCGAACCCTGATGCCAATGAAAAAGGGTTCTTCGAGAAGATGAAAGAATATTTTGCCTGATACACCCTGTTTTTGCCTCTGAATATTCTGTAACAGGCGAAACTTTTAGAATATAAGCCCGTATAAATCCAATTTACGGGCTTATTTTTTTAACATTTCGTTAACCTTTCTTACATCGGGGAAACCCTTGATCTAATCCTAACGTACAAACCAAACATGTGGAGGTCAATTTTGATGGTGGTGGGGAGCTGTCTCGCAATTACTGCGTCAGGACAGCTGAAAAAACAATTTTCGATCGAAAATTCGGAGAGCTGTGATCAGATCGAGTTATCCCTAAAAGCAAAAACAGGCAACTGCTTCATTCGTCCCAGCCAAAATCAGGACATACTCAATATATACAGCAACCAGGATCTGGAAGAATATGCACATAGCTTCAGCAATGAGGTAAAAGGCAAAGTCTGCATGATAAAACTGGATCTGCAGCAGGATAACCAAAGCGGTGTTGGCCATAAAATATCCTACAAGGTGTTAGGTGCCGATGCCGTAACGGCGGATAAATTCTGGAAAGTCTACCTCACCGATTCAAAACCCTATTCGCTCGATCTTGATTATGGACTGGGAAATGCCAACGTGGATCTTTCCGGTTTAGCTATCAAAAAACTGAAAATCAATACCGGTAGTGCCGATGTAAACATTGCGTACAATTCCGGACTGGAGAACAAAGTAGAAATGGATACTTTTTCTGTGCAGGTAGATGTCGGATCGGTGACCGTGAAACAACTTGACCTCACCCGGTCAAAAGTAATACTGGCCGATGTTGGGTTCGGAAATCTCTCCCTTGACTTCGGAACCAAAGCGCTACAGAGAAACAGAATCAAAGGAAGCGTTGGTGCGGGTAATCTCATCATTTCTCTTCCGGATGAAAGTGTCCCCGTTGTCGTCAGGATTACTGACTCATGGTTGTGCAGCATCCATCTCTGCAAAAGCCTGAAGAAGGTAAGTGAAAATACGTTTGCTAATGCCGCGTATGTTCAAGATCCTAAAAATGCAATGATCTTTGACCTTGATGTTTCGATGGGAAAGATCCTATTCAAAGACAAATAAACGAATTGCTTGTCTCCTTTTCATTTTATCCTTTGCGTGACCACGCAGGATAAACCTGTTTACTCCTCCTTGTGATTAAATCTTCTGAAATAACACTGATGTGTAATTTCTATTTCTATTTTTGTTATACATCCTTCATTATTAAACCCCCAACATAAGTGGAAGCTTTAATCGCCAGGGACGTAACCAAACAGTATGCGCAGCATACTGCACTGAAAAAGGTAAGCGTTACTATTCCTGAAAAAACAATCTATGGATTGCTTGGACCCAATGGTGCAGGCAAGACCACACTCATCCGTATCATCAATCAGATTATCACTTCCGATAGTGGTGAGATTCTTGTTTTTGGTGAGAAACTAAATCCTAACCATATTGGTGTGATTGGCTACCTGCCGGAAGAACGCGGGCTTTACAAAAAACTAAAAGTAGGCGAGCAGCTTTTATATTTTGCCCAGCTCAAAGGCTTAAGTAAAGCCGATGCCAAGGCACGCATCAAAAAATGGCTGACCAAATTTGAGATCACCGACTGGTGGAACAAAAAAGTGGAAGACCTGAGTAAAGGGATGGCTCAAAAGGTGCAGTTCATCAGCACCGTAATGCACGAACCCCGCCTGATTATTCTGGATGAACCGTTCTCCGGGTTCGATCCGGTAAATGCGCAGCTCATCACCAAAGAAATTCTGGAGCTGAAAGAAAATGGCTCCACCATCATCTTCTCCACACACCGTATGGAAACGGTGGAAGATCTGTGTGATCATATTGCACTGATCAACAAATCGGAAAAAATACTGGAAGGATCGAAGAAGCAGGTGAAGCAACAATTCAGAACCAATAGTTTTTCGCTGGAGCACAAAGGAAGTTTTTCATTAAGCGGAAACTATGAGCTGGTATCGCAGGAAATACTGGAAGAGGATTTCCTGAAGTCCATCGTGAAGATGAAAACACCCGTGAGCACTAACCAGCTGATCCGTGACCTGACAGAAATCACAGAAGTACACAGCTTCTGCGAACGAGTACCTAGTATGAGTGAAATATTTATCGGTTTAGTGAAAGGAGAAAGTCATGAATAAAATTTTCCTAATCATCGAGCGTGAGTTTTTAAACCGCGTTCAGAAGAAATCATTTATCATCGCCACCATTTTAATTCCACTGATCTTTCCTTCTATTATCGGCTTGCTGGTATATATTGGAAAGCAGCAGGATAAAAATGCGACTAAGGAAGTGGTACACTATGTAGATCACTCCGGCTTCTTTGTTCCGGATTCCAGCAAGTTCAATTTCAAATTATTTCAGGGGTCATTTGAAGATGCCAAAACAGCCTATAAAGCAAGCGATGACTTTGCATTGTTACTTATCCCTGAGATGTCCATAGAGAAGCCGGATGGTATTACACTCTATACTAAAATCTCTCCCAGCCTGGATGATATCAACAGCATTGAAAAAATCTTCGAAACACAAATCAAAGATTTGAAAATGCAGAAGATGAAAATTGATCAGAAAGTTTTGGATAGTCTCAAAACAAACATCAGTATAAAGACGATTAATTTTTCAGATAACGGCCAGGAGAAATCCAGCAACTCGATGATCGTGGCCGGAATTGGTATGGCGGGTGGCATATTGATGTACATGTTCATCTTCATCTATGGCGCACAGATCATGCAAGGTATTATTGAAGAAAAAACAAGTAAAGTGGTAGAGGTAATTGTATCCTCGGTCAAGCCCTTTCAATTGATGATGGGCAAAATTCTTGGCCTTGCCTCTGTCGGCTTATTACAATTCATCATCTGGATTCTGCTCATGTTTGTATTAACTTTTGGTGTGCTGGGCTACTTTGGCATAGAGCCTCCTCAGCAACAAGCCATGAGTCAGATCTCTGCTGATGTTGCCGCACAGCAAACGGCCATGAACTCTGAAATGTCGAAAAGCCTGGGAGAGTTTTATGCCATGCCATGGGGATACATTGCCTTTAGTTTTGTGTTTTATTTCCTTGGCGGATACCTGCTTTACGGAGCACTGTTTGCGGCCGTTGGATCTTCTGTGGATAGCCCTGCTGAAGCACAACAGTTTATGTTCCCGATTACAATTCCACTTTTGATTTCTTATATGAGTCTGTTCATGTTTGTAATCAAAGACCCACACAAGCCCATCAGTATATGGCTTTCCATTATACCGTTTACTTCTCCCATTGCCATGATGGGAAGAATAGGTTATGGAGTACCATTATGGCAATTGGCCTTATCCATGATTTTGTTAATTGGAGGCTTTATATTCACCACATGGATAGCCGGTCGTATTTACCGTGTAGGTATATTGATGTCGGGCACCAAAGTGAACTACAAAGTATTGGCGAAGTGGTTTATGATGAAGGGATAATTCTCACTTAAGTAATAAAGACAAAGCCGTCCTCGTTTATCAGGACGGCTTTTTTGCTTACTTTTCAACTTGTATGGCACGCATTCTTCCTTCCATGGAGTTCTATCAGGACAACGCCAAGTTGAAATGGATTATCCTGGCCGTGTCGGTTGTCATCAGCATTGGCTCTATTTATTATACCAATGTGCTGGTGGAGCAACTGAAGCAGCGCGAGCGTGACCAGGTCCGTTTGTTTGCCAAAGCCCTGGAATACACTCTTAATGATCAGGACAACAATATCCTGTTCATTACGGAGGAAATCATTTATAAAAACAATTCGATTCCGCTTATACTAACCGCATCGGACGATACTGTTGTCATGAGCTACAACAATATTTTCATTGATAAGAAATGGAGCAAAGCCAGAGAAAACAAGGTAATTCAAAAAGAGCTTGCCGAAATGAAGCGTACGTATGTACCTATTCAGATTTTACTGAAAGATGAAACGGGTACCGTATTTGATCTGCAATATGTGTTCTACAAAAATTCCTTCCTGCTCACACAGTTGATCGCCTATCCGTACATTCAATTGTCTGTCATCGCCATCTTTGCTTTTATCTCTTACCTGGCTTTTAGTTTTTCGCGCACCGCAGAACAAAACCGGGTGTGGGTAGGGTTGGCCAAAGAAACTGCGCACCAGCTGGGCACACCACTTTCATCATTAATGGCCTGGGTAGAAGTACTGCGCGATGATCCCGCCATCAACAACAGGGGAATTGTAGAAGAGCTGGACAAGGATATCAAAAAACTGCGCATTGTTACCGAACGCTTTTCCAGTATCGGATCGGTGCCCACATTAAAAAATGAAAACGTTTATCAGTTAATTAATAATGTTGTTGGGTATCTGCAGCCGCGGGTTTCATCCAAAATCAATTTTGAGGTATACACCCTGTCGGACACCATCATTGCCCGTATTCATGCCCCGTTATTCGAGTGGGTGGTGGAGAATCTTTGTAAAAATGCGGTAGATGCCATGGGCAGCTCCGGTACCATCGCTATTAAAATATTGCGGGGCGGAGCCGGAAAAGTGCTGGTCGATATCTCTGACACCGGTAAGGGAATTCCGAAGCTCAACATATCCAGCGTGTTCAAACCCGGCTTTACCACCAAAAAAAGAGGCTGGGGACTAGGATTAGCCCTCGCCAAACGAATCATTGAAATGTATCACGAAGGAAAAATCTACGTGAAATCTTCGGAAGAAAACCTCGGAACTACCTTCCGTATAGAATTGAAGAGCGCCTGATCTTTCATGGCCTTTTTCATTTGCCGGAAGGCATTGATTTTCTGAGGTATAAATACTGCCAAAACCCGTATGTTTTTTAAGAGTGACCATTTGCAATCCACTGGTAAAAAACTACTTTTGCGGTCGGATTTTGAGGGTGGATTATGCCCTTAGAAATCGTTGTAAATCAAGGTAGTAAAACATTCCTAACCTCAATAATTTCATTATCAATGGCGAATTACGGAAAAATCACACAGGTAATCGGCCCGGTTGTAGACGTTGCATTTGACGACGCCGGT
Organism: Flammeovirgaceae bacterium; assembly: GCA_023251155.1. Taxonomy (GTDB): domain Bacteria; phylum Bacteroidota; class Bacteroidia; order Cytophagales; family Cyclobacteriaceae; genus ELB16-189. The sequence goes on from JAHEZH010000002.1 coordinate 65,409, forward strand.
TCGAAACTCCCCAACATTCTCGATTCATTACAAGTTACCAAGGCAGATGGTACACTGGTGGTATTGGAATGCCAGCAACACCTTGGCGAAGACCGCGTTCGCACCATCGCTATGGACGGTACAGAAGGGTTGGTACGTGGTATGAAAGTAACCGACACGGGCTCTCCTATCCAGATGCCAATCGGTGAGGATATCAAAGGCCGTCTGTTCAACGTAATCGGCCAGGCCATTGACGGTATTAAGCAACCAAAAGGAGATAAGTCGCTGCCCATTCACCGCAATGCTCCTGCTTTCGAAGATCTTTCCACTTCAACTGAAGTTCTTTTTACAGGTATCAAAGTAATCGATTTGATCGAGCCTTATTCAAAAGGGGGTAAAATTGGGTTGTTTGGTGGTGCCGGTGTGGGTAAAACCGTATTGATCCAGGAACTGATCAACAACATTGCAAAAGCATACGCTGGTCTTTCGGTATTTGCCGGTGTAGGTGAAAGAACACGTGAAGGAAACGATTTGCTTCGCGAAATGATTGAAGCAGGTATCGTTGACTACGGAGATGAATTCATGAAATCGCTTCACGCAGGTGGATGGGATCTCTCTAAAGTAGATCAGGAAAAACTGAAAAACTCGAAAGCAACCTTTGTGTTTGGTCAGATGAACGAACCTCCTGGCGCACGTGCACGCGTGGCGTTGTCAGGATTGACGGTTGCTGAATATTTCCGTGATGGAGATGGCACTGGTAAAGGACGTGATATCCTTTTCTTCGTGGATAACATCTTCCGTTTCACACAGGCCGGTTCTGAAGTATCTGCGTTGTTAGGTCGTATGCCTTCAGCGGTGGGTTACCAGCCAACGCTTGCCTCTGAAATGGGTGCCATGCAGGAACGTATTACTTCCACCAAGAATGGTTCAATTACTTCTGTACAGGCCGTTTACGTACCTGCCGATGACTTGACTGACCCTGCTCCTGCTACCACATTCGCTCACCTGGATGCTACCACGGTATTGAGCCGTAAGATTTCTGAATTGGGTATCTACCCTGCGGTAGATCCATTGGATTCTACTTCACGTATCCTTCGTGCGGATATTGTTGGTGATGAACACTACAACTGTGCACAACGGGTGAAGTTGATTCTTCAGCGCTACAAAGAATTACAAGACATCATCGCCATCCTGGGTATGGATGAACTGAGTGATGAAGATAAGCAGGTGGTTCACCGTGCAAGACGTGTACAACGTTTCTTGTCACAACCATTCCACGTTGCGGAGCAATTCACCGGGTTGCAAGGTGTGCTGGTCGATATCAAAGATACCATCAAAGGTTTCAATATGATTATGGACGGTGAAGTAGATCACTTGCCCGAATCTGCATTCAACCTGGTTGGGAACATCGACCAGGCCATCGCTAAGGGTGAAAAGCTATTGGCCGAAGCGAGATAATTATTCCATGAGCCGATTTGATAATTTGAAGATGAAGGCATTTTCAAATTATCAAATCAACTAAATCTTCAAATTGATTTTATGCATTTAGAAATAATCACTCCTGACAAAAAGATATTTGAAGGAGAAGTGACGATCGCTACTTTTCCTGGTGCCGATGGATCATTTCAGGTATTGAATAACCATGCTCCGCTGATCAGCTTGCTGAAAGACGGTGTCGTGGAATACAAAACCAAAGAAGCTACCAGCCATGTGAAAATCACCGGAGGTGTAGTTGAAGTATTGAAGAATAAGGTGGTTTTGCTTGCTGACGGAATTGCTGCATAAATAAGTACTACTCATCATAACAAAGAAGAGGTTGTCTGGAAGGCAACCTCTTCTTGTTTAAAGAAACCGATAAAAAATGAGATTTATTTTTTTCTGAAGAGCGAGCCGATACGGGTCAATGTTCTCTTCTCAAAATTCCAGAAGAAATCGAACTGGCCAAATACAAATCCATAAAACAGTAAGATCACGTTGTACACCGGCAGAATCAGAATGTAATAAACGATAGAGGCACCTGCTGGAATTACACCATCCGGAAAGAGATAGGCAAACAAGGGTCGTTTAAGGAAAAGAACAGTAAAACCAGTGCATGCAAATACGACAAGTACAATCACTACCTGAAAAGCACTTTTCAATTTCCATCGTTCCTGCAGTCGTTGCGCCCAGCTCATTCCACTCGTATTAAGCGATCAATTTAAAAAAGAAGTTGGTCATTGGAGCAGATTCCAGAAATCATTTTCAGGAAGTCCGGCTTCAATAGTAATCATCTCTTTTTTTACCGGATGTATAAACGTAAGTGATCGGGCATGAAGACAAATGCTTCCGTCTTCATTAGCCGTTTCGTATCCATATTTTACATCGCCCACAATGGGGCAACCCATTGATGCCAGCTGCACCCTGATCTGGTGTGGCCGGCCTGTGATGGGATTCACTTCGATCAGGTAATAACCCGACACCTGACGAATGACTTTGTAATTCAGCTCAGACCGCTGCCCGTTAGGGTTTTCTTTTTTATACGCTGTGGTTTTATTTTTCTTCTCGTCCTTCACCAGCCAATGCACCAGGTTACCCTGCTCACTTGCCGGCTTCTTCTTTACCAACGCCCAGTATATCTTTTTTGTCTCTTTATTACGAAAGAGTTCATTCATACGCTCCAGCGCTTTGGAAGTACGTGCCAGCACCACCACACCACTTACCGGACGATCAAGCCGGTGTACTACGCCAAGAAAAACAGCCCCCGGCTTATCGTATTTTTCTTTAATATACTCCTTGCCGATCTCCACCAACGGCTTGTCTCCTGTAGCATCACCCTGCACCAACACACCTGATTCCTTGTTGATCACAAGCAAGTGGTTGTCTTCAAATACTACCTTTAACGTGTCCTTCATAAAACATTTGTAATTTAGACCTGATCCTACGATTCACAAAACAGATATGACACGACTGGCATTCATTTCCATTATTATTCTCTCCCTTTGCTCCTGTGCGCACAAACCTGTACTGGATGATTTGAAGAAACAAATCACAGAAGAATTAGGAAAAACCAAAGGAGAATTTGCCGTAGCCTTCAACGATTTGAGCACAGGAGAAGTGTTGCTGATGAATGAACACCAGTTGTTTCATGCTGCCAGTACAATGAAAGCCCCCGTGATGGCAGAGGTCTATAAGCAAGCCGCTGAAGGCAAGCTTTCGCTGAATGACTCTATCCTTATCAAAAATGAATTCAAAAGTATTGCCGACAGCAGCACCTTTATATTAACAGCAAAAGAGGATAGCGATACATTGATCTATTCACACATCGGGGAGAAAAGAACACTGTCATCCTTAGTCTATGACATGATTATCTGGAGCAGCAACCTGGCTACGAATATGGTGATCGAAAAAGTGGGGGCGAAAAATGTAACACAAACCATGCGCAGCATCGGAGCGAAAGACATGCAGGTACTGCGCGGAGTAGAAGACGGAAAAGCATTTAAAGCCGGAATGAATAATCAGGTGACCGCCTATGACCTGATGCTGCTGTTTGAAAAAATCGGCAAGGAAGAAATGATAAATGCAGAAGCTTCGAAAGCAATGATCTCTATTCTGCTGGATCAGAAATTCAACGACATCATTCCAGCCCAATTACCTGCAGATGTAAAAGTGGCTCACAAAACCGGATGGATCACCGGGCTACATCACGATGCGGCCATTGTCTTTTTACCCGATGGAAGAAAATACGTGTTGGTATTACTCTCTGCCAAACTGGAAGATGAAACTGCCGGAGTAAAATCAATGGCAACGGTTTCAAAGATGATTTATGAATACGTAAAATCGCTCAAAACAGTATAATTGATTTTCGTACCTCCATTATAGAAACAGATTGGTGGTTTATATAAGCAGCAATGGCAGCGGAACGATAACCTCCACTGCCATTGATCCTTACCTTCGCCTTGTCAGAATGGGTTCCCGAAAAGGAGTAGGCTTTATCAATCCTTAAACTCTGAAGTAAAATGGAAATTGATTTCCGGGAAATTATCCTGAACCATTTGCAGCCAGGCTTTTGATTCCGCCATAAACACCAGCTTATCATCTTTATCACGCGCAATGTGGCGTTGCTTGGAGTCAATGAACTCAGCCAGCTTCTTTTCATCTTTACTGCTGATCCAGCAGGCCTTATAAATATGCTGCGGCACAAATTCAACCGTAGCATTGTATTCGTTCTTCAGGCGGAATTGAATTACTTCAAACTGGAGTGCTCCTACTACACCTACTGCTTTGCGTTTACCCAATTCATACGTGAACAACTGGGCGACACCTTCTTCCATCAGTTGAAGCAATCCTTTCTCCAGCTGCTTGGTTTTCATGGCATCTTTATTCACTACCTCCTTGAAAATTTCAGGAGAGAAACTGGGGATGCCGGTGTACATCATCTTCTCACCTTCAGTGAGCGTATCCCCGATCTTTAGATTACCGGTATCATACAAACCAACAATATCTCCCGGCCATGCCTCATCCACCGTTTCACGATCCTGCGCCATGAAGGCCGTGGCATTGGAGAAACGAATGCCTTTCTCTTGCCTTACATGCAGGTAATTATGTGTGCGTTCAAACTTGCCCGAGCAGACCCTTAAGAAGGCAATACGGTTCCTGTGCATAGGGTCCATGTTCGCATGGATTTTGAAGATAAAGCCCGAGAATTTTTTCTCCTCCGGATTCACTTCACGCAAGGTGGTTTCTCGTGGTATGGGTGGTGGCGCTATGCGAATAAACGTGTCCAACAGTTCTTTCACACCGAAGTTATTTACCGCACTACCAAAAAACACAGGCGCTACTTTTCCGCTCAGGTAATCGTTCACATCAAAATCAGGATATACTCCTTCAATCAACTCTACATCGGCACGCAGCTGTTTGGCGTTATTCTCCCCCACCAGTTGATCCAGTTGCGGATCGTTGATGTCACTGATCTCTATACCCTCTTCAATCTTGGTTTTGCTTCCCGAGAAAAGATGAAGGCTCTTTTCATATAAACTATACACACCTCTGAAGCCCTTACCCATATTGATGGGCCAGCTGAGCGGACGTACTTTAATACTTAGTTTAGCCTCTACCTCATCCAGCAGATCAAAAGGATCCTGCCCTTCACGATCAAGCTTATTGATGAAACAAAGTACCGGCGTGTTACGCATGCGACACACTTCCATCAGTTTTTCCGTCTGCGACTCAACTCCTTTTACACAGTCAATCACCATGATCACACTATCCACCGCAGTCAGTGTGCGGTAAGTATCCTCCGCAAAGTCCTTGTGACCGGGAGTATCCAGCAGGTTGATCTTGATGTCTTTATAATTAAAACCCATCACAGAAGTCGCCACCGAGATACCACGCTGCTTTTCAATCTCCATCCAGTCGGAACGGGCGTGGTCTTTAATTTTATTGGACTTCACGGCACCTGCTTTCTGAATTGCCCCCCCGAAAAGAAGCAATTTCTCCGTCAATGTGGTTTTTCCGGCATCCGGGTGACTAATGATTCCAAACGTTCTGCGCTTGGCTATTTCCTGTTCTAATGTCATATTCTAAAAAGAGGGTGCAAAGGTAAGTAAAAGTCGATAGTTCGGCATTCCTGATTTGAAGCTCGGGAGAGCTGACTCGGCTGTGTCTTGGGTGTAGCCTGGACGGTACGTAGGTCAAACAGGAGTGATCGTGATAAAGCGGCATTACAAAAGATATTTGCAGGTGTAAATCCCTACTTTAGCACACCTTTAAAATGAAAGCAAAATGCAATACAGAAAATTCGGACGCACAGGTATAGAAGTAAGTGAAATAGGCTATGGCATGTGGGGACTGGCCGGCTGGACGGGCGCTGGTCAGGATGAAGTAGATGAAGCACTGGAAAGATCGGTAGAACTTGGCTGTACTTTCTATGATACTGCCTGGGGATATGGTGCAGGGAAGAGCGAAGAGATTTTAGGTGCACTGTTAAAGCGGCATGCCGCCAAACAACTTTATGCTGCCACCAAAATTCCACCCAAGAATTTCAAATGGCCCTCGAAGGCAGACTCTAAACTGGAGGACTGTTTTCCGGCAGCTCATATTATTGAGTACACCGAAAAGAGCCTGAAGAACCTAAATGTTGAGCGCATCGATCTGCAGCAGTTTCATGTATGGGAAGACAGCTGGGCGAAGATGGACGAATGGAAAGAAGCCGTGGAGAAACTGAAGAAAGAAGGGAAGGTGAAAAACTTTGGAATAAGCGTCAACCGCTGGGAACCCGATAACGTGTTGAATACACTGAAGACCGGATTGATTGACACCGTACAGGTGATTTACAATATTTTCGATCAGAACCCGGAAGACCGGTTATTTCCGCTGTGTCGCGAACTGAATATTGGTGTGATCGCCCGTGTTCCTTTCGATGAGGGTACTCTGACCGGCACACTGACCAAAGAAACTGTTTTTCCAAAAGACGACTGGCGCTCTACTTATTTTGTTCCTGAAAACCTGAATTCAAGCGTAGACCATGCCGATGAACTAAAGCCGTTGGTGCCTTCACGCATGTCGATGGCTCAAATGGCGCTACGTTTTATTCTTTGTAATGATGATGTACACACCATTATTCCTGGCATGCGGAAAGTGAGAAATGTAGAAGCCAACATTGCTACCAGCGATGGAAAGAAATTGGAAGAAGCGCTGAGACTAAAACTGAAAGATCACCGCTGGGACAGGACACCGACAGAATGGAGCCAGTAAAACGCAAGCAGGGCAATTAACAGCAGGGCAAAAAATGCAGTTAAAACTTTTGTCTGCTGTAATCTGCCTGTTGCCTGCCTCACATCTGTCACTCTGTCATATTTTCTTCCAAATAGGCCCTTGGCATAATGATTGACTTATGGCGGTATAAACCTCGGAAAAAGAAAATAACAGACATATGGGAAAAATAATCGGTATAGACTTAGGAACAACCAACTCGTGCGTTGCCGTAATGGAAGGTAACGAACCAGTGGTAATTGCCAACAGCGAAGGACGCAGAACAACGCCTTCTATCGTTGGTTTTTTGGACAACGGAAAGGGTGAACGCAAAGTAGGTGATCCGGCAAAACGCCAGGCCATCACCAACCCTAAAAACACGGTGTCTTCCATCAAGCGCTTCATGGGTAAAAAATTCAATGAAGTAAGCGGTGAGAAGAAAATGGTTTCTTATGAAGTGGAGAGCGGCAACAACGATACTGTTCGTGTACGCATTGGCGACCGTCTTTATACTCCTCAGGAAATTTCTGCCATGATCCTTCAGAAAATGAAGAGCACTGCAGAAGATTATTTGGGTACTACTGTATCTGAAGCAATCATTACTGTTCCTGCTTACTTCAACGATGCTGAGCGTCAGGCTACGAAAGAAGCCGGTGCCATTGCAGGTCTGGACGTGAAACGTATCATCAACGAGCCTACGGCCGCCGCTTTGGCTTACGGATTGGATAAGAAAAACAAAGACATGAAAATCGCTGTGTACGACTTAGGTGGTGGTACATTCGATGTGTCGATTCTTGAATTGGGTGACGGTGTATTTGAAGTAAAATCGACCAACGGTGATGTGCACTTAGGTGGTGATGACTTTGATATGCGCATCATGAACTGGCTGGCCGATGAGTTCAAGTCAGACAAGAACATCGACTTGCGTAAAGATCCGATGGCCCTTCAGCGCTTGAAAGAAGCTGCTGAAAAAGCAAAGATCGAATTGTCTTCTTCACAGGAAACAGAAATCAACTTGCCTTACATCACTTCAGTGGATGGCGTGCCTGAACACTTAGTGAAAAAACTGACCCGCTCTAAATTCGAGCAACTGTCAGACGATTTGATCAAGAGAACTTTGGATCCTTGCCGCAAAGCAGTGGAAGATTCCGGTTACTCGGTAGGCCAGATTGATGAAGTGATCCTGGTTGGTGGTTCTACACGTATTCCAAGAATTGCAGAAGAAGTAGAGAAATTCTTCGGCAAGAAACCTTCTAAAGGTGTAAACCCTGACGAAGTTGTCGCTGTAGGTGCTGCGATTCAAGGAGGGGTATTGACCGGTGAAGTGAAAGATGTATTGTTACTTGACGTCACTCCGCTTTCATTAGGTATTGAAACCATGGGTGGTGTGTTCACGAAGCTGATTGCATCCAACACAACGATTCCTTCCAAGAAATCAGAAGTGTTCTCCACTGCTTCAGATAATCAGCCTTCAGTAGAAATCCACGTATTGCAAGGTGAGCGTGATATGGCACAGTATAACCGTACCATCGGCCGCTTCCACCTGGATGGAATTCCGCCTGCACAACGCGGTATGCCTAAGATCGAAGTAACCTTCGATGTGGATGCCAACGGTATCCTGCACGTATCTGCCAAAGATCAGGGCACTGGTAAAGAGCAAAAGATCCGTATTGAAGCTTCGAGCGGTTTGACTGATGCTGAAATCCAAAAGATGAAGCAGGAAGCAGAAGCCAATGCAGAAAGCGATAAGAGAGAGAAAGAAAAGATCGAAAAGATCAATCAGGCAGACTCTCTGATCTTCCAGACTGAAAAACAACTGAAAGAATTTGGAGACAAACTTTCTGATGGCAATAAGACAGCAATCAACGGAGCACTTGAAAAACTGAGAGAAGCTCATAAGAACCAGGATGGAGCAGCTATCGACACGGCCATGACGGCATTGAACAATGCATGGCAGGCCGCTTCTCAGGAAATGTATCAGGGTGGTGCACAAGCAGGAGCTAATCCTGGCGCTGGCGCGAACCCAGGCACCGAAAACTCGGCAGACGGAAATAATGTTTCGGATGTAGAGTACGAAGAAGTGAACGACAAAAAATAATTTCACGCACAAATAGAATGCAACAGCCATGGCCCAAATCCATGGCTGTTTTTTTATGCGTATCTATTGATCAATGAGTCAAAAAGGACAATTGTATTCCGTGACCTTTTGGTAACGGAGTGTCTAAACAAAGAATCAAAGCGATAAAAAGGGGTATTTTGGGAAGATAAATCCTTATAAATCCGCTCATACAAGAACTTTTACGTTACCAATTCAATTTTCTATCTTTACAGACTTAACTAATGACTATCATGAACGCTATTCTTTTATTTTTAGGAGGTGTGGGTTTCCAGGAAATCATGCTGATTGGAGTTTTCGTGCTTATTTTCTTTGGAGCTAAAAAAATACCTGAATTCATGAAAGGCATGGGTAAGGGTGTGAAAGAATTCAAAGACGCGATGAGCGATGTGAAAAAAGAAGTTGAAGAATCCGGTAAGGAAGCTTCCAGCAAGTTGGGAGAAGGAAAGTAAGCGTTTTTGAAGGCCTACATCCATTTCTCAGAAATTCAAAATGACCTTAAAAATGGCACGCTCACGTGCGTGGAGCGTGTTCATTTTCACCTTGCAAACATTGAGAAGAAGAAACACCTCAATGCATTCCTGAGTGTTTATTCCGAAGAAGCACTTTCCCGTGCTGCGGAAATCGATCAAAAAATAAAAAACGGCACCGCTGGCAAGCTGGCTGGTCTTATTGTAGGCCTCAAAGACGTGCTTGCCTATAAAGACCATCCCCTTCAGGGTGGCAGCAAAATTCTGAACGGTTTTATATCTCAGTTCAATGGCACTGCCGTACAACGTCTTTTGGATGAAGATGCCATTATCATTGGCCGGCAAAATTGTGACGAGTTTGCCATGGGTTCTACCAATGAAAACTCGGCTTTTGGCCCCGTATTGAATGACATCGATAACACCCGTGTCCCCGGAGGATCATCAGGCGGATCGGCAGTAGCTGTAATGGCTGATATGTGCCAGGTTTCCCTGGGCTCTGACACCGGTGGATCGGTAAGACAACCGGCTTCTTTCTGCGGAGTATTTGGCCTCAAGCCAACCTACTCACGTATCTCCCGCCATGGTCTGATGGCTTATGGTTCATCCTTCGACTGCATTGGTATTTTCTCCAAAAGCCTCAACGACATTGAATTGGTGCTGGAGACCATTGCCGGTGAGGATGATTTTGACAGCACAGTATCACGCACGCCAGTGCCTGCTTACTCCAGGCAATTAAAAAACAGTGCTGATACAAAATACCGTGTGGCTTACATCCGCGAAACAGTAGAATCAGATGCCTTGCAGAAAGAAATCAAAGACAGCATCCGGCAAAAGATAGCAGCACTACAAGCTGAAGGTCATACCGTAGAAGCCATTGATTTTCCGTTGCTGGAATATATTCTTCCTACCTATTATATACTTGCCACCGCTGAGGCCAGCTCTAACCTATCGCGCTATGATGGCGTTCGTTACGGCTACCGCAGTGCCAATAGTACCGACCTCACCTCGCTCTATAAAAAAAGCAGGGCAGAAGGATTTGGTAAGGAGGTACAGCGAAGAATTTTACTCGGAACATTTGTACTCAGCGCCAGCTACTATGATGCTTACTATACCAAAGCACAGAAAGTACGCAGGGTAATCCGTGATCAAACAAAAGCTATTTTTAAGGCGTATGATTTTGTTATCATGCCGGCAGCACCCACCACTGCCTTTAAACTGGGCCAGCTTACCGATAATCCATTGGAAATGTACCTGGCTGATTTGTTCTCGGTACAAGCCAATGTAGCAGGGGTACCCGGTATTTCAGTACCGTGTGGGCATGATGAAAAGGGGCTTCCTATCGGCCTTCAGGTGATTGCCGATGATTTTGAGGAAGAAAAATTATTCCGCTTTGCGGATGCATTGCATACACTACGCTAGTCGTTGTGTTAGCTATTACCATTACATTTTGTATTTTTAGAAAGTGAAAAGACTGTTTTTAGCCTCATTAGCCATTATTTGGGCAAACTTCTCCTTCGCACAGGTGGAAGAAGTACTGGATTCACTCCAGCAATCAGCCCTTGATGAAGAGATTCCGTATCAAAAAGATACGCTGAATCTGGATAGCCTGATTGTGCCACTGGTGGTGGTTAGCCCCGATTATATACCAGCTGACGATACTCCGGAATTAATTGCTGACCGGCTGAACTGTATTCAGCAAAACATTGAACTGACCTACAATGATAAGGTTCACTCCTTCATTAACTACTTCACTATCCGTGATCGCGAGTTCACCAAAACAGTACTGAGGAGAAAAGACATGTATTTCCCTTTGTTTGAGAAATACATGAAGCAGTACAATATCCCGGAAGAACTGAAATACTTATCGATTATCGAATCGGGTCTTGTACCGAAAGCCGTATCCCGTGCAAGAGCAGTAGGGCTATGGCAGTTCATGCCTGGTACCGGAAGGTACTTTGGATTACATAACGACTGGTACATTGACGAGCGAATGGATCCTGAAAAAGCTACCGAGGCGGCTTGTCGCTACCTCTCCCAATTGTATTCCATCTTTGGTGACTGGCAGGTCGCATTGGCTGCTTATAATTCCGGACCGGGTACCGTACGCAAAGCCATTCGCAGATCAGGTTATAAAAAAACATTCTGGGAAATCTACCCTTACCTGCCACGCGAAACACGCGCGTACGTTCCGCAGTTTATTGCCGTGAACTATGTCATGCAGTATCCTGACAAGCATAACTTCACCAATATTGAAAGTGAAGAAGTACTGGTGCACGATACCCTTCAGGTAACTAAGTTTTTGCACTTCGAAACGTTTGCCAAACTGACCGGCACTTGCCTGGAAGACATGCAGAAGCTAAACCCGCATGTGTTACGCAACGCCATTCCGGAAACAGGAAAAACATATACCATCAAAGTTCCTTTGGATGCCAAACTGAAGCTCTCTGAAAATCGTCTGGCTATTCTTGACTCCTCTTCTAAAGTGGGAAGAAGAGAACTGGAATTGTTAGCCAAGAATTCAGTAGGCGGCACGTATGGCAAAGACATGATCGCTTATCGCGTTCAATCCGGTGATGTACTCGGGTCCATTGCCCGCAGGCACCACGTACGGGTAGATGACATCAAAAAATGGAATAACCTGAGCAGTAATATGATTCGTACAGGTCAAAAGCTAAACATCTGGTTATTACCATCCATGCAGGCTTCTGCTGCCCCTGCTCCACAGAAAACAAACATCACGGTTACGGCTTCCACCTCTCCGGCAGCACTTTCTCCTTCTACCAAAACGTATGTAGTACAACCAGGGGATACGCTGTGGGAAATCTCCAAAAAATTTGAAGGCATCAGTGTAGAAAAAATCAAATCACTGAATAATCTCAAGAGCACCAAACTACAACCGGGACAAAAGCTGATCATCAGCTAATCGCCTTATTTTCTTGACGTTAGATTTTAAAACGCCTGTAAGTCGCATCTACCGACTTACAGGCGTTTGTTGTATCTTCGCGCCTCCTAACTTATTTTTTTATGTCGATTAAAATTCGAAAACAAGATGCCCTGAACTATCATACACAGGGGCAGCCTGGAAAAATTGAAGTAGTACCTACGAAGGTTCTCGATACGCAGATGGATCTGGCGCTGGCGTACTCACCAGGAGTAGCAGAACCCTGCAAAGAAATTGCCCTCAACAAAGAAGATGTTTATAAATACACTTCCAAAGGAAACCTGGTTGCGGTTATCTCCAACGGTACCGCCGTATTAGGGTTAGGCGATATTGGTCCTGAGGCATCAAAGCCGGTGATGGAAGGGAAAGCCGTACTCTTTAAAAAGTATGCAGGTATCGATAGTTTCGATATTGAGATCGACGAAAAAGACCCGGATGCATTTATTAAAATTGTAAAAGCACTGGAGCCAACATTTGGTGGTGTTAATCTCGAAGACATTAAAGCACCGGAATGTTTCCGCATCGAAACAGAGCTACGCGAGAAGATGAACATTCCGATCATGCACGATGATCAGCATGGCACTGCCATCATATCAAGTGCCGCATTACTCAATGCATTGGAATTAGTCGGTAAGAAAATCGAAGAGATTATTCTAGTGGTGAACGGTGCAGGCGCAGCTGCGGTATCCTGCTCTAAACTTTACATCGCACTGGGTTTGAAGAAAGAAAACCTGATCATGTGTGACAGCAAAGGTGTGCTGAATAAAGAACGTACCAATCTGGATGCGATCAAATCACAATTTGTAACGGATCATAAAATCAATACACTTCAAGAGGCGCTGAAAGGATGCGATGTGTTTGTAGGACTTTCGGTAGCCAATGCCGTTACCCCACAGGATGTACTAAGCATGGCTCCAGATCCGATCGTGTTTGCGTTGGCTAACCCTGATCCTGAAATTGCTTATGATGTAGCCATGGCCACACGCCCTGACCTGATTATGGCAACAGGCCGTTCGGATCATCCTAATCAGGTGAATAACGTACTCGGCTTCCCTTATATCTTCCGCGGTGCATTGGATGTGCGCGCTACGGAAATCAACGAGGCGATGAAGCTGGCTGCCGTAAAAGCATTAGCTGAATTGACCAAAGAGGCCGTACCTGACATGGTGAACAAAGCCTACAACATGGAGAAGATTCAGTTTGGCAAGGATTACCTCATACCCAAGCCACTTGATCCACGCCTTATTACCACGATCTCTCCTGCCGTAGCTAAAGCAGCAATGGATTCAGGTATAGCCAAAAATCCCATCACCGATTGGGGTGCTTATCATAACGAACTGCAGAAACGCATTGGTATTGACCAGCGATTCATGACCAGTATCATTGATCGCGCGAAAGCAAAGCCTAAGCGAGTTGTTTTTGCAGAAGCCAACCATCATAAAATTCTGAAAGCAGCACAGGTATTGGTCGATGAAGGAATTGCAAAACCCATCTTATTAGGAAACAAAAAAGAGATCGATCAATTGATCATCGATCACCAACTGGACCTGGGTGAATGCACCATCATCTATCCACGCGAAGAAAAAGAAATGGTCGAGCGCTATGCCGAAGTGCTGTACCAAAAACGTCAGCGTAAGGGCATTACCTACAATGATTGCCTCAAACTGATGCAAGACCGTAACTACTTTGGTGCGATGATGGTGGAACTGGGCGATGCCGATGCATTGGTATCCGGTCTCACCAAAGATTACCCCAAAACGATATTGCCATCATTACAAATTATCGGTACCGCTCCTGGTGTGAACCGTGTAGCCGGTATGTACATCATCATGAACAAGAAAGGCAACTTCTTCTTTGCTGACTGTACCGTAAACGTTGACCCGAATGTAAATGAACTGGTAGAGATCATTGAGCTTGCTTCGCGCGGAGTCAAGTTCTTTGATGTGGATCCACGTATCGCGGTGCTTTCCTATTCCAATTTTGGGTCGAGCAAAGGAGCGGTGCCAGACAAAGCGCGTGAAGCGGTACGCATTGTAAAGGAGAAAAATCCCTCTTTGGTTATTGATGGCGATATTCAGGCCAACATGGCATTGAATCCGGAACTGCAAAAAGAAAATTATCCGTTCAGCTCATTGGCCGGTGAAGGAGCGAACACATTGGTGTTCCCTAACCTATCCTCTGCCAATATTGCTTACAAGCTATTGATGGAGATTGGTGGCGCTGAAACGATCGGGCCGATCCTGTTGGGGATGAGGAAGCCGGTACACATACTTCAACTGGGTAGCTCTATCCGTGAGATTGTGAACATGGCGGCCATTGCCGTGGTGGATGCGCAGCTACACGAACGCAACGAACACCTTTGAGAAATAAGGTTGTAACCGATTTGAAAATGAGATGATTTGAATGCATTTCATTTTCAAATTGATTAATTTTCAAGTTTTCAAATCACCCATGATCGCCTACCTAAAGGGTAAACTCACACACAAGGAGCCCACCCATGTACTCATCGAAGTAAACGGAGTGGGGTATCATGTCCATATTTCATTAAACACGTATTCCGAAATCAAAGACAGGGAAGACATCCGCCTTTCTACCTATATGCAGGTGAGGGAAGATGCCCACATTCTTTTTGGCTTTTCTTCTGAGTCCGAAAAGTCAATGTTTCAAAACCTGATTTCGGTAAACGGAGTGGGGCCAAGTACTGCACTGGTAGTATTGTCCTACCTGCCAACGGCTGAATTAAAATCAGCGATTGTCAGGGAAGATGCAGCCGCATTGCAAGCCGTAAAAGGTATCGGCGGAAAGACGGCACAGCGACTTATTCTGGAGCTGAAAGACAAGATCAAAAAAGAAGGTGTCGAAGAAAATGCTTCGGCTACACCGGTATATAATAAAATGAGACAGGAGGCGTTATCAGCGCTGATGACGCTTGGCATCACCAAGTTGGCTGCCGAGAAAAGCATTGACACGATCCTGAAAAAATCAGGAAGTAGCAACCCTACTTTGGAAGAACTGGTAAAGCAAGCACTGAAAAACGCCTGAATTACGATTGAACCTAACCCTACGGAAATTTCAGTTCGCTACCGGACTGGGCGTGTTGCTGATAACCTGCCTGGCAAATGTATCGCTGTTCGCACAGCAGCGTGATACAACACGTACTGACACTACCCGTACCAAAAGAACTTTTAATCCCTACCGTCCTTCGTACCAGCAACGCGATCGTTACGGAGATCCTTTCTCTAACTATAGCACCGTATCTCCTTTCTTCCTCAAAAATCCTAAAACCTTAAGCCAGGGTGTAGAGATGGATACGAGTATGAATTACACCATCTCGGAAAAAATAGGTAATGTCAACTATCGTCCATTGAGCAGTATGACTTTTAATGAGTTTGGTCAGCAACAAAACCGGCTCATGATGAAAGATTACTGGCAAAGCCGCAGCCGTGCTTTGGACGGAGAAAGTGCCGTGAGTAGCCGAAACCTGATTCCAAAAATTTATGTCAGCCCTGTGCTCGACCGCATCTTTGGAGGAAGTTATGTGGAACTAATTCCACGTGGATTTGTCACGCTGGATTTTGGTGCACAGTTTCAGAAAATTGAAAACCCGGCCATCCCCATTCGTCAGCAAAAAAACGGAGGTTTTGAATTTGATCAGCAGATCAACCTGAACGTAACCGGCAAGGTGGGTGAGAAACTACAGGTGACTACCAACTTTGACAACAACAACTCCTTCGATTTTCAGAACAACTTCAAAGTAGAATACACCGGTTTCAAAGAAGACATTTTAAAGAAGCTGGAATTAGGAAACGTAAGCCTTCCGCTCAACAATAGCCTGATCACCGGTGCGCAGAATTTGTTTGGGATTAAAACACAGATGCAATTCGGCAAACTGTTTGTTACTTCCATTGCCACTACGCAGCGAGGTAAACAATCATCCCTTGTAATACAAGGCAATGCGAATGGCACAGCACAAGGAAGGCCCTTTGAGATTGTGGGCTCCAATTACGATGAAAACAGAAACTTCTTTCTAAGCCAGTTCTTCCGCGATAATTTTCAAAAATGGCTGAGCCAGCTACCCCAGATAACCAGCGGAGTAAACATTACCCGCGTGGAGCTATACCTTGTAAACCGTGCCAACGATACACAAACCCAGCGTAACGTCATTGGTTTTATGGATATGGGAGAAACGGACAAAATTTATAATAAGGCGTTACTTCAAACCAAAACGTATGACGGTGCCCCCACCTCTTCCAAAGACAATAACAATTTATTTACCGATTATCTTACCACCATTGACAGAAGAGCGGATACCATTTCTTCTCTCTTAACGGCCAAAGGTTTTATTGCCAGCACTGATTTTGCCAAGCTAAACAGCGCACGTAAACTGGCCGCCACTGAATTCACTTTTCACAAAGAACTGGGTTATATTACGCTGCAGCGCAAACTTCAAAATGACGAAGCGCTTGCGGTGGCTTTCGAGTACACCTATAATGGAAGAATTTATAAGGTAGGGGAGCTCACGGAAGATTATGCCAATCTGGAAGAAGATAAAGTGGTCTTCTTAAAATTACTTCGTCCGCCAAAAATCAACATCAAAGATAATTCCGGCAAAATCATTCCGACCTGGAACCTGATGATGAAGAACGTGTATAGCTTGAATGTAAGTGGACTTACACGTGATGGGTTTCAGTTACGCGTCATCTACCGTGACGACCGCACGGGTATTGATAATCCGCAACTGCAGGACGGTGATGTTTCGCGAACCAAACAACTTATCGAAGTAGTGGGTCTTGACCGGTTGAATCCGTACAATGATCCTCAGCCTGATGGTAACTTCGATTATGTAGACAAGGTAACCGTAATACCGGAGACAGGGCTGATTGTTTTTCCTTATCTCGAACCGTTCAATACTCCATTGCGAAAGCTCTTCGCTCAAGAAAACAACACTGCGCTTCAGGCTTCGCTTACAGCAAAGTATGTCTATGACACACTCTATCACACCACGAAAGCAGAGGCAGAGTTAGTAGCAACAAAAAATAAATTCTGGCTCACCGGTTCGTTCCGTGCGGGCTCTGGTAAAGAAATTATTATTCAGGGATTCAACATTGCACAAGGCTCAGTGAAAGTGTATGCGGGTGGTACTCCGCTGATAGAAGGAAGCGATTATACCGTAGATTATACTTTTGGTAAAGTCACCATTCTGAATGAAGGTATTCTCTCATCCGGCAAAGACATTACCATCAATTACGAACAGCAAGATCCTTTTGCCTTTCAAACCCGATCACTGCTGGGTAGTCGTTTCGATTACAAGCTCAATGATGATATTAATTTAGGTGGAACTGTTCTCTACTACAATGAACGACCATTGATTACCCGTAATGCCATTGGGAATGAACCGGCACGCAATCTTCAGTATGGTGTGGATCTTAACATGAAGAAGGAATCGCGCTTTCTTACCAAGATGGTAGATGCATTGCCTTTTCTTCAAACCAAAGAAAAATCAACGATCAATGTAAATGCGGAGTTTGCTCAGTTACTGCCCGGCACCTCCAATAAGATTGATGGAGAAGGAACTTCCTTCCTCGATGATTTTGAAAACAGTGCTACACCTTACAGCTTGATGAGTCCTATCAACTGGAAACTGGCCGCTGTTCCCACCAGCGATCTCCGGTTTGATCTGGCTGGTGGAGCGAACCGATTAGAGGCCGGCTATAAAAGAGCAAAACTGGCCTGGTACCAGATCGATAATATTTTTTACCGTGATAATAGTTCTTACAAACCAAAGAATATTGATGTTAACAATTACTATGTGCGGCCTGTTGTTCCAAGAGAAATAGCACCGGGTTTTGATCCTTTTGTTGGAAATTTCTTCGAGCCCATTTTCGACATGGCCTATTACCCATCCGAGCGTGGGCAATACAATTTCAATCCTGATCTGAATAATGATGGAACACTAAGAGATCCGCGCAGTAACTGGGCAGGTATTACATCTGCTATAAAAAGTGAAGTGGATTTTGATAAAGCCAATATCGAGTACATCGAATTCTGGCTGATGAATCCTTTCATTAATTCAGAAAAAGGAAAAATTGACGATGGAAGAGGTTCAAACAAATCAAACACTACCGGAGGTAAGCTGGTGTTTCAATTGGGAAGTATCTCTGAAGATGTCATGCGCGATGGAAAGCATGCGTTCGAAAATGGATTGCCAACAGATGGAAGTACAGGGAGTGGAGTTCAACCTACCATTTGGGGAAATGTAACTACTCAGCAGTTTCTCAATTCTGCCTTTGATAACAACTCCAGTTCAAGACCTAATCAGGATGTGGGGTTGGATGGGTTAAATAACGCCAATGAAGCAGTGAAGTTCAAGTCGTTTGTCGATGCGGTTCCTTTCCAGGCACAAAGTGTGGTAGCAGAAGATCCTGCGGCAGACGATTTCAAATACTTTTTAGGAGATGATCTTGATGCGAAGAATGCACAGATACTGGAGCGCTACAAAAACTTTAATGGTGTCGAAAACAACTCTCCGATATTGAACAGCAGTGATCCTTACACTAAATCAGGGACCAATTTACCTGACAATGAAGACCTGAATCTGGATAATACGCTGAGTGATCTGGAAGAATACTATACCTATAATGTCGATTTGAAAAATGGCCTTGATGTAGGTCAGAAATACATTGTAGATAAAATCACACCTAACGAAGCAGGGCTTAACGGAGAAGTAACGTGGTACCTGTTCCGCATTCCGGTTCGTGAGTTTGATGAAAAGAAAGGAGACATTACCGATTTTAAATCAATACGCTATGTGCGCATGT
The DNA here is from genome assembly GCA_023251155.1 of Flammeovirgaceae bacterium. Lineage (GTDB taxonomy): Bacteria > Bacteroidota > Bacteroidia > Cytophagales > Cyclobacteriaceae > ELB16-189. Next base: position 84,462 of record JAHEZH010000002.1, read on the forward strand.
TTCTGCATGGTTTTTCTGAACCCGTGGTGTTGCGTATGGCCAAGTTCAGAGCAATTGGCAACAAATGGAGGCGCTACACGGAGAACCTGCAGGAATCAGGTTTCAATGAAGCGATAGAGCCTCCTGATAATTTTACCGTATCTACGGTAAACGTAGAAGAGAACTCGCAGGGTAACGAAATAAAACCCGGGTACCTGGCTCCGTTGACTCGTGACCGTGATGTTACTTCTACCATTCAGCGCAGGCTGAATGAACAATCCGTACAACTTTGTGCTACGGACCTAAAGGATGGGGATGCAAGGGCGATTTACAAAAATGTGAGTAGTGATCTTTTTAATTATGGTCGCATTAAAATGTTTTTGTCTGCTTATCAGCAACAAATTAACCAGCCTATTGCCGATAATCAGCTTACCGCCTTCTTACGGTTAGGTTCTGACTTCGATCAAAACTACTATGAGATCGAGTTGCCACTCAAAATTTCCAAAGGATCCGACAATACGATAGAAACGGTGTGGCCGGAACAAAATCAGATTGATCTTGATCTGAATGAACTTTATGCACTGAAATCGCAACGTGACCGGGAAAGTTATTCGTTGTCACAGCTCTATCCGCAGAGTGGCCCTAAGATGATTGACAAACACGGCATCCGCATTATGGGGCGCCCCGATCTTAGTTCTGTGAAACTAATGATGATTGGGGTGCGCAATCCGAGAAGCTCCGATGGCAAGCCTGCCAGTGTTTGTATTTGGGCCGATGAGCTTCGCCTTACTGATTTTGATCGTTCTTCCGGCTGGGCTGCCAATGCGGTGGTCAGTGCCAAGCTTGCCGACTTAGGAACGGTATCCGGTGCCTTCCGTCATATCGGTTTTGGTTACGGAGGTGTTCAATCAAAAATATCCGAGCGAGCACGCGGAGAAACAAATGCATACGATGTATCTGCCAACATCAACGTTGATAAACTATTGCCCAAACAACTGGGATTGAAAATTCCCATGTTTGTCAGCTATGAAAACACTACGATCAACCCCAAGTATGATCCGGCGAACCCGGATACACGGATAGATGCTGCATTATTGTCATACAGTACGGATAGCGAGCGGCAAGCGTACCTTAAAAAAATACAAGACCGAACGGAAAGGCGAAGCTTGAACTTTACCAACGTGCGCAGAGTAAAGACCAACCCACAAGCGGCATCTCACATTTATGATATCGAGAATTTCTCGTTTACGTATGCCTACAGTGAATCGAAACAAACCAACTTCAACCTGGAGGATAATACCAAGCGAAGTATAAAAGGCGCTGTAGCATGGCAATACAGCCCCAAGTTCAAAGGGTTTGAACCTTTCAAGGATATGAAGGCATTCTCTTCTCCATTTCTTCAGTTGATCAAAGATTTTAATTTCAATCCGGTGCCCACGACCCTATCCGTGCGGGGAGAATTAGACCGTTCCTTTAGCAAACTGGTTTACCGGGGAAGCACCGATCCACAGGCGGGAACTGCCCTACCTAATTACTCCAAATATTTTATTTTCAATCGCTACTACAACGCCCGATGGAATTTATCCAAAGCATTGACACTTGATTATGCGGCCACTGTTAATGCGATTATTGACGAACCGGATGGGGACATTAATACAGCCGAAAAGAAAGCGGTGATAAAAGAGAACCTGAAGAAACTGGGGCGGATGAAAAATTTCACGCAGAACATCACCGCTAACTATACCGTACCCCTGGATAAATTCCCGGTGACCAATTGGCTCGGTGCCGACTACCGATATAATGTGGGATACTCGTGGAGAGCAGGACCGCTGGAAACCGCCGATAGTTTAAAGATGGGTAACATCATTCAGAACACACAAGATCAGGCCTTCAACGGAAAAATGGATTTGGTAAAACTCTACAACAAAGTAAAATTCCTTAAAGACATTAATACTCCTAAGCGGAAACCTACCGCACTGGAGAAAGCAAAGCAAAAACCATCCGCTGCTGATACGGTAAAGAAACCTTTCGAACCAAGCCCTGCGCTGAGAGGAATACTACGTTTGATCATGTCGTTACGCAGTATACAGGGGACATACACACTCACACAAGGAACAATCCTGCCTGGCTTCACTGAAACTCCGTACATCATGGGCATGAACAAAGGACGCAATGCACCCGGATGGGGATTTGTGTTCGGGCAACAGGACCCTAACCTGCGCTTCAAGTTAGCTGATCAGGATTTAATAACGCATAACGATCGCTTAACTACACCTTTCAGTCAGGTGCAAACCAAAGATGTGAACATCCGTGCCAGTTTAGAACCATCCAATGATTTTAAAATTCAGTTGGATTTGAAAAAGACGGCTAATTCTTCCTACCAGGAAATTTTCAGGGACTCGGCATTTACGGGCTTCCGTTCCTTAAGTGAAAGCCGGTCGGGTTCTTATAAAATTTCCATCATCACGATTAAGACAGCATTTAAAAATAACAACAGCACGGAATCCAGTGTGTTCCAGCAATTCACAAACAACATCACTACCATACGTGACCGGTTCGGGTTGCTTCCGCAAAAAGGATATGGCGAAAAATCACAAGACATATTGATACCTGCCTTCATCGCCGCTTATACCGGAAAGAATGCACAAAGTGTATCGCTTACTCCATTCCCTAACATACCTATACCTAACTGGCGTGTTGACTACAATGGATTAAATAAGCTGGATATCTTCAAAGACATTTTCACATCAGTAACCTTGAGCCATGCTTATACCTCTTCTTATCAGGTCATGAATTATTCCAATTCATTGGAGTATGAGAATATTGGATTGAATATACCCGTAGAAGATTACAACAAGAACGTATTTGCCACAAAGCTGAATGCTTCCAATGAATTGATTCCCGTCTATGTCATCAGCCAGGTGATGATCTCCGAGCAGTTTGCGCCATTAATCGGAGTAAATTTCCGCACAAAGAAAAAGCTCAACCTGCGTTTCGATTATAAAACAAAAAGAGATCTGGCGCTGAACATGTCTAATGCGCAGGTCACCGAATTGAATACACGTGACTGGTCAGTGGAACTGGGGTACACCAAAAACAACATGAAGCTTCCGTTCAAAGATCAGGGCCGCACGATTACGCTGAAAAATGACGTGACCTTCCGGTTGAACATGAGTATTTCGGACAACCGTACCATTCAGCGTAAGATTGATGACATCAATACGATTACGAATGGTAACATCAACGTACAGATCCGTCCCAACATCCAATATGTAGTCAACCAGAAATTGAATATCCAGCTGTACATGGATCGTAATGTGAATGAACCTTTGGTCTCCAATTCCTTCCGCAGAACCACCACCAAGGTGGGAACAAAAATTGTGTTCAACCTGGCGCAATAAATCGCGCTTGAACAGAACCATTTTCTTATAATTTTGCAGGGTGAGTTTTGAAGAATACCTGATCAGCAAAAAGATTGATTCCGTTGCTTTACATCAAGCCGAGCCCGTGCTTTGGCAGGAATGGAAAATGCTTTTCGGGCAAATGAGCCCAGCCAGCTTTACTTCACAAAAACTCTATCTCATCAATCCGCTCCGGAGAAAATACCTTTTGAAAGAAGTGCCAGCACCTGTAATCGTCGTTGAGAAAAAGAACGAAGAGCCAGAGGTAGCAGCTGTCCCGGTAGTAAAATCATCCAAGCCTGTATTCAAACCGAAAATAAAATAGCTATGTATAAAAAACTGCAACCGGTATTACAAAACGAACTGAGCACCATTCGTGAAGCAGGTCTTTTCAAAAAGGAAAGAATCATCACTACTCCGCAAGGAGCTGATATAAAAACGAGTGAAGGAAAAGAAGTGATTAATTTCTGTGCAAATAATTACCTCGGCCTCTCTTCTCATCCGCGTGTGATTGAAGCGGCTAAAAAAGCAATCGATACGCATGGATTCGGTATGTCTTCCGTTCGCTTCATCTGTGGAACACAAGACATTCATAAAGAGTTGGAGAAAAAGATTTCTGAGTTTCTGGGCACCGAAGATACTATTCTCTACGCTGCTGCTTTCGATGCAAATGGTGGAGTATTCGAACCGTTGTTTGGCGCAGAAGATGCCATTATCTCTGATGAGTTGAATCATGCTTCCATCATCGATGGTGTTCGTTTATGCAAGTCGATGCGCTATCGCTACAAGCACAATGATATGGCCGATCTGAAGCAGCAACTGGAGGAGGCGAAGAAGGCAGGCGCCAAGCAAATCATCGTTGTAACTGACGGGGCTTTCTCTATGGATGGCACCATCGCACAGCTGGATAAAATTTGTGATCTCGCTGATCAATACGAAGCATTGGTCATGACAGACGAATGTCACTCTTCCGGATTCATTGGCAAAACCGGAAGAGGCGTACCCGAATACTGCGGAGTGATGGGAAGAGTGGATATTATCACCGGTACGCTGGGTAAAGCACTAGGTGGGGCATCGGGGGGTTTTACTTCCGGCAGAAAGGAAATCATTGAGCTGTTACGTCAGCGTTCGAGACCTTATTTGTTCTCTAATACGTTAGCACCTTCTATCACTGGGGCATCGATTGAAGTATTCAGTATGCTTTCAGAAACCACTGCTCTTCGCGACAAACTGGAACAGAACACCCGGTATTTCCGCAGCGAAATGACAAAAGCGGGTTTTGACATTAAACCAGGCGAACATCCTATCGTTCCGATCATGCTTTACGAAGCACCTCTTGCTCAGCAGTTTGCCGACAAGCTTTTGGAAAAAGGCATTTACGTCATCGGGTTCTTTTTCCCTGTCGTTGCGAAAGGGAAGGCACGCATTCGTGTACAAATTTCTGCCGCACATGACCGCCATCATCTGGATAAGGCGATCAACGCGTTTACCGAAGTAGGGAAAGAGTTGGGAGTATTGAAGTAATCCATTGATTTTATATCCTGAAGGTTCTGAAACCTTCAGGATATAAAATTCAGTCTTTGTCTTTTCGCACAGCCAGTTCGGATGGCTGGAATAAATGATAGAGCGAGCCGGAATCGCGCGGAGGGAGGAAATAGACTTTCCGCTTCTTGCCTTTGATTTTCATACAGTACAGGTTGAAACCAGGAATCAATTTCAGTGACTTGATTTCGTCCCAGTCATAATTCTGAACTTTATAACCCAGCACGGCAACTTTCTTCTTCTTGATAGCCACTCGCCTGATGCGTGATGCCACCGTAAGAAATAAAGCAACAAACACCAGTCCTAAGGTTAAGAACAGGTAGGCTGCCATCTGACCTTTGAGTGCACCGCCCTGACGGAGGTAAAGCAAAACTCCGATGGCAATCTGCAATAAACCAAAGCCCAGAAAAAAATACCGGGCGAAATAGTATTTCACCACACTGGCTTGTTTCATTTTACTGATTGTTTCTTATTCACCAACTAATATACGTAAGTTATTCACAAATCGTTCTTCACTTAATGCTACAACCGGCTACGGGTAACCTGTTCACGTCAATTAATTTTCAATGACTACAGGAAAATCCTGTCCGCGGGAGAAGGTAAACGGGTACTGAGGTTTACCTTTCATCTTGCGCGTCATCTCCGGCACCTGATCATCCAGATAGGATTTGAGTTCGTAGATGGTCACCTTTCCATCTTTCGGAGCACCATCGGCATCACCCTGGAGTGCTTTGAGCAACAGGAAAGTAAATAACCCATGACCCAACTCGGCAAACTCCGTAGCGAATTGTTCGCTGCCTGCAGAAGCCATAACGTGGATACCCGCACTACGGGATAACTGGGCAATGGCTTTTTCCTCAGCAGCACCGCGTGTAGCCAATAGTTCAACAGAGCCTCCGCTCTGGCAGGCATCCATCACAATCAACTGCTTCAATGCTTTTATGTTTTTGAATTTATCCTGAAGTACTGCGGCATCGATCGCCTCCGTCTTCAATGAAGATAAATCATAGAGGCGAAGGCTTTCGGTAGGAATAAAGAAAAACTGATTGTCTACCATACTGCCATGACCTGCATAATAAAAAATGAATACATCTTCCTGGTGAATCTTTCCGGCAAGTTCATCCAGCTTTTTTAGAATGTTGGTCTTCGATGCATCCTGATCATAGAGTGTGTGCATCTCCACATTTTTGAATAGTTCAACGCCATTCTTATTCACAGCATCGGTAAACGACTCCGCATCTGATTTGGCATAATTAAGACTCATGCGTGGATTTTTGTACTGATTGATGCCTACTGCCAATACATAGCAGGTGCTGTTCTTGGTTGAGTTATCTGAAAAGATATCGATCGACTGCTGATCGGATTCAATACGATCATTGTTGGAAACGGAAGCAGAAAATGTATTACTCCCACCCACGAGATTTACTACTTGTTTATACGTCGTTGATTGCCCTTTTCCCTTTGGCATTTTCAACTCCTCGTGCTCTACCGGAATGCTTTTCCCGTTGTGGAACAACTTCAAATCCTGTGCGCCTGCACCATTGTCCGTAATCTTTACAAACAGTTCTGCTTTTTCCGGATCGGCGGTTGGCAAAACCGCTACCCGCACATTGGCAGGTGGCGAACTCTGAAGCTTGCCCTGAATGGCTTTCGATTCACCCCCCCTTCTGTTTTGAAAAATTTTGGGAAGCAAATCAGGTCGGTAGAATTCATGAAAGAACTGATCGGCCGAATAGGTCTTCATTCCATTCACAAAATGAATGTATTGACGTGCATCATCCGTTCCACTGAAGTAGCCTTCCGGGTTTTTTGCCATCCAATCGTTTTCACCTAATTGAATGTGTTCAAAGAATTCTTTGCCTGAGGCCAGATCCCAGAATTTAGTTACACCATCTACACCATGACTGATCAGCATTTTATTATCGGGGCTGAAAAGCAACGAAGTCACTTCTCCATTATGACCTTCAAATGTTCTGATCACTTTTTGTGTAGCCAGATCCCATACCCGGATGATTCGGTCTGCCCCTGCTGAGTACACTTGCTTTCCATCCGGATTGAATATGGCAATGTGAATCGCCCCCGTACTTCCTTTGAGTTTCTTATCCATCAATCCGGTACTTATATCCCAAAGACGGATGCTGCCATCCCAGCTGGCACTCATCAGCGTTTTCTGATCAGGACTTAACCGTATGGACGAAATGTTATCCGTGTGCCCTATGAAATTGCGAACTTCTTTCTGAGTATCGATCTCCCACATCTGTAACGAATTATCGAGGCGTGAAGTAAACAGATACAGATCGTTGGGATGGAACAATACATTATAAGCGGAAAAGCTTTTGAAATCAAACAAGTAATCTCTCTCTCCCGTAGTCAGGTCATGAATTTTTACCGAGGCATCCCAGCTGCTGCTTACTGATTTTGTTTCATCGCTATTGAAGTGAATGTCGAAAATGGGTTCGTTGTAGGAGGCAATGGTTTTTAATGAATCCCCTGTTTCGAAATCCCAAAGTATAATTTTCCCATCCCCACCACCTGTTAGTAATTTTTTACCGTCACGCGAAAGATCATAGCAGAGTACACCTTTCTTATGTCCTACAAATTCCATTTCCGTTTTTCCGGTGGCTACATCCCAGCGCTTCACTTTGTTACCAAACTTTCCTTTCACCAGTGTTTTCCCATCGCGCGAAATCAACAGGTTGTTTTTGAAGCGTACATACTTTGCAATATTGGATTCCCAGTAGGAATTGGGATCATAACTCAGACCTCCCTTATCGCGCTTATTCAGAAAACCGGTAAAGGCTTTCTCTCTTTTATTAGAGATCGTATTCCACACAAAGGCAGTATTGTCATTGCAGGCAATCAGCAGCTTAACCGGATTTTGCAAAAACCTGATCTCATTAAAATCTTTACTTTCTTCTGCCTGAACTTTGGATAACTCTTCGCCGGAAGTAGTGGAATACACTTTAATTTCTTTCTCGGTGGCAATCGCCACCCGCTTGCCATCCGGACTTATTGCAAAGCCGGTGAAGTCATCCAGTTTATCGGCATACATTTTCAGGAGCTTTCCATCCTGGAGCGAATATTTTTTTGCTTCACCGTTATCGGATGCCATATAAAAACTTTTGCTGTCGGGACTGAAAGCCACGCGGGTATTACATCCACCACAGGAGCCCCCCTTTTCAGAATGCTCAAATGTATAAGCGAGTGTCCAATCGGGAACGTGATACACATGCGCGATCCGGTTATCTTCACCGGATGCAAACCATTTCCCATCCGCACTCACTGCGATGTCCACACCAAAGCCAAGACCACGGTCAGGATCGGAAGGTAGTTTCTTGATTTGCTTTTTTGTTTTCAAGTCAAAAACCAAAACACTGTCATCCCAGATATACGACTTCGCATTGTATTCGGTCTGATAACCTGATACCATAATAAACCGCGATAGGGGATCAATAGCAATGGAGTTAACATGTCCATTCACCGGAAAAAGGGCTTGTTGTTTTCCTGTTTCCACATTCCATAGGCGTACTGTTTTATCATTACTTCCGGTAAGCAGCCATTTTCCATCAGCAGAAAAGTCAAGTGCCGTTACACTCATATCATGGCCCAGAAAACTACGTACTTCGCGGCCACTCCCTACTTCCCACAACTTCGCTGATTTATCACGGCTTCCCGTGGCGACATAGTTACTATCCGGTGAAACAGCAACGGTTAGTACGGCCAGTTCATGCCCTCGTTGAATTACCGTTTCCAGCGATTGTGACCAGGCCGTCAGCGTACCGGCTATCGATAAAGTAAGGAGGATTGTTCTAAACGATTTCATCAGTATAAAATGGATAAGGAAAGAAATAATTGATAGGATGTAAGCAAACAAAATAATAACCCATTTCAGGCTTTTATTTCGGTGGGTTCAGAAGCTTCTGGTTCGGCTGGAATCTCGTCCCATTTTTCAGGTTCTTCATAATGCAGGTAGTCCAGGATTTTTTGTTCCACCTGCTTCAGCTTAAGCCCTTTCAGGTACTTGCCATTACGCGCCAGCACCAAACGTCCTGTCTCCTCCGATATCACCATAATTAATGTATCGGTACTCTCACTCATCCCGATAGCGGAGCGATGGCGAAGACCAAAATGCGGGGGTAAATGATCATTTTCACTTACCGGCAATACACAGCGGGCCGCTGTAATACGACCTTTATAGATAATCACCGCCCCATCATGCAGGGGGCTGTTCTTATTAAAAATGGAAAGAAGCAATCGCTTGGTCACCTGCGCATCGAGCGACTCGCCTGTAGCAGCATAAAATTTTAATTCAATATCACGGGAGAAAACGATGAGTGCACCGGTACGGGTGGCTTTAAATGTTTTTACTGCATCCAATACCTGATGAATATCAAAGTCATCGTGATAATCGTTGCGCCAACTGGAGAATGACTTGAATATATTTTCACGGTTAAACTCTGCACTTCGTCCAATCAAAAGTAAAAACTTACGCAGCTCTGGCTGGAAGATGATGATCATCGCGATCACCCCTACGCCCATAAACTGGCCAAGAATAGTGGCGAGTAGTTCCATCTGTGCCGCTCGCACAATAAGATATACCAGATACACCGCCAGTATCCCCAGAAAGATATTGACAGCAAGACTTCCTTTGATGAGTTTGTAAATCTGGTAAAGTAATACGGCCACCAGGCTCACATCAATGAGGTCAACCCAGCTTACTTCCAAAAACCCTATGTTGAACAAAAAGATCACTGTACAAAGTTACCAAAAAGGATTACTTCGCCTTTAGTTTTTCAATGAGTTTCACCGTATCTGCGGCTTCTTTCACATCATGTACACGAAGGATAGCCGCACCCTTGATTAACGCAACGGTATTAAGCGATGTCGTTCCATTCAAAGCGGTTGCTGCTGTTTCATTCAGCGTCTTCCAGATCATCGACTTGCGAGACAGACCTGCTAACAAAGGCAAACCAAGCACAGCAAGGTCTTCCAGATGGTTTAACAACTCAAAGTTCTGTTCCGTATTCTTGGCAAAACCAAATCCCGGATCGATGATAATGTCTTTCACCCCTAACGCCTGCAAACGGTACACACGCTGATGAAAATAATCGATAAGGTCCTTCACCATGAGATCATAGTGACTCAGCTCCTTCATAGTTTGTGGCGTTCCGCGCATGTGCATCAGTATATACGGTACCTGCAGGTCAGCCACAGTAGTGAACATGTCGGCATCAAGATCTCCACCAGAAATATCATTGATAATGGCCGCTCCTTCTTCCACCGCTTTTCGTGCCACCACGGCCCGGAAGGTGTCGATGGAAATGATCGCTTCCGGAAAAGCTTTGCTGATTAACTTAACCATGGGCGCGGTTCGTTCCACTTCCTCCTCGACAGAAATATCCGTAGCTCCCGGCCGTGAAGAGTACCCTCCGATGTCAATGAACGTAGCTCCTTCATTCATCATTTTCTCTACCTGCCTGAGTGCCTGCGCGCTATCGGTGTAGCGGCTTCCATCAAAAAAGCTGTCTGGAGTTACATTAAGAATGCCCATTATTCTGGGGATGGAAAGATCTACCAGCTTGCCACGTACATTCAATGTTTTGTTCGTTGAAAAACCTTTATTTTGCATTGCCTTATGATTGAAAAAACTGCTATCGAATATAAACAGGTACTTGCTTCCTGTAAAGAGCTGTTCTCCAAGAAGACGCGCGACTATGGCACTGCCTGGCGCATACTTCGTCTGCCCTCCATTACCGATCAAATTTACATCAAAGCACAGCGTATTCGCAGCATACAGGAAAAAGGTGTGCAAAAAGTAGATGATCCCATCAAAGATGAGTTTATCGGCATCATTAACTATTGCCTTATTGCCATGATGCAGATTGCATTTTCGAATACCGACAAAACAGAAATCAGCTGGGAGGAACTGGAGCCTTATTATGATGAAGCGGCCAACTCCACCTTCGAGCTACTTCAAAACAAGAATCACGACTACGATGAAGCCTGGCGCGCCATGCGCGTGAGCTCCATGACTGACATTATTCTTATGAAATTATTAAGGGTGAAACAAATTGAAGACAATCAAGGTAAAACACTGGTAAGCGAAGGCATCAAAGCAAACTATCAGGACATGATTAACTATTCCGTGTTCTGCATGATTAAAATGTCTACGGGCCACTGAAATTGTTTTCCGGCAAAAAGTCCGATCGCTATCGGGCACCGAGCCGCCAGAACCTAAATTGAATTAACATTAAATAACAATACTATTGTCGGCTTTCGGCAATAGTCTGTGGAACTTTACACCATGCGTAAATACATCGACCTCTTCTCCCGTTTTTTTGTTGGCGGGCTGTTTATTTTCTCCGGCTTAATTAAGCTCAACGATCCTGTTGGTACACAGATCAAGATGGAAGAATACTTTGAAGTATTCGCTACGGACTTCGGTTCGTTCTTTCATCATTTTATTCCATGGGGGCTAGAGATAGGCATGATCATGATTGTGCTGGAACTGGTGTTGGGCGTAGCCATTCTTATTAACTACCGGATGAACATCACTACCTGGGTATTGCTGGCGCTCATGGTGTTCTTTACATTCCTCACCTTTTACTCTGCTTATTTCAACAAAGTCACCGACTGCGGATGCTTTGGCGATGCCATCAAGCTTACACCGTGGGAGTCATTCACCAAAGATATTGTACTGATGGTATTCGTACTTCATCTGTTCTGGTATCGGAAAAGTTATACCCCCGCCTTACGCACCCGCGAAGGTCATGCGGTAGTAATTGCCACTACTGCCATCTGCTCGTTTCTGGGCATATACGCCATTCGCCATTTGCCTTTCATCGATTTCAGAGCCTATCGCATTGGCAATAACATTCCCCAACAAATGGTACCTGGTGAGCAGCCGATCATCGAATACATTTTTGAAAAAGACGGTAAAGAAGTGCGCTCACAGCAATTCCTTGCCGATGCCGATGGGTATAAATTCAAGGGGTCGAAAGTGCTGAATGAAGACAAAATCAAACCCAAGATTACCGATTATTATGTTTCCAACCCGGAAGGAGAAGACATCACCCAAAGCACATTTCAGGGCAACAAACTTTTCATCATCATCTTTGATGTAAAAAAGGTGTCTACCGACAACATCATCGCTCTTCGTGAATTAACCAAAGGACTGGAAGGTAAAGTAGAATCATTGATTCTCACGGCATCTACAGAAGAAGACATGGATACTTTCCGTCACGAAAATCAACTGGCTGTTCCTTTCGCTTTCGCGGATGCTACGGTATTGAAAACTATTATCCGCTCCAATCCCGGTATTGCATTATGGAAAGACGGAACCGTAGTGGGCAACTGGCACCACAACGATACACCAACCGCACAGGAAGTAATAGAACTTGTAAAATAATTTCTAACCGCAGAGGCGCAAAGTGCGCTGAGCAAATAAAATTTATTTATAGAGAGTCAACATAAACCTAAACGCTGCGAACCTGGCGTTCTCTGCGGGTTAAACCAAAAATGAAAATATTCCTCATCGGTCTTCCTGGCTCTGGCAAAACAACTACAGGCAAAGCATTGGCAAAAGCCATGAAGCTTCCGTTTGTGGATTTGGATGTGGAGATTGAGAAATTGGAGAGAATGCCCGTGCGTGAAATCTTTTCAATGAAGACAGAAGAATACTACCGCATCGTTGAATCAAAAGTGGTAAAGCAATGGTGTGACCAACCGGGAGATTATGTTATATCGACAGGTGGTGGTGCTCCCTGTTTTTTCGACAACATGGATAGGATCAATCAATCAGGTATCAGCATATTTCTTGATGTGTCCACCCGGGAGATCGCTAACAGAATGATGAAAAGCAATCTGGCACAACGACCGTTGCTTGCCGGTGCTCCTATGGATGAAGTCAAAGACCGTATTGAATTTTTACGATCGCACCGCTTGCCTTTCTATAGTCAAGCTGCCATTACGATCTCTGCTGATCACATCCGCATAGACTCCATTATAGAGCAGATCAAACTTAGAAAGGAAAGCCAAGAGTAACCATAACATTCGTATTGTTCTGATTGTACTTCACCAGCGGACTGTCATTGGGAACAGAATAAGGTCGGTATGAATTTTTCCCTGAATAATTGGTCACCGCCAAGTCGATATAAAAGTTACTAGTACGATAGCCCACACCGCCTGATACTCCAACAATACTTCTGTTTACACCATTTTGCTTTTGTGCATACGGATCTCCCATGTAGTTACCGCCTGCGCGGAATCGAAATGCCTTCAGACGATACTCACCACCTACACGAAAATTGGTAGTGTTTTTATAAAGTGTTTTTATTTTCTCGTTATCTCCCTGGGCATCACTTGCGGTGTACGAATTGGAATTAGCCGATTTATACTTGGCATTGTTGTAACTCATCTGCTCCACATCAAAGGAGATCAATCCTTGTTTACCGAAGAAATAAGTCGCTCCCGCACTCAGCTTCCATGGTGTATTGATATTGTATTCCGAAACAATCACATCCGATTGAACCGAAACATTATTTAACAGTGTGGTACTGTTGTACTGAAAATTATCCCAGCGAGAACTTAATGTGGCACTGTAAGTATCTGTGATCTGATAGAACGTAGGCGAGCTAACAGATAACCCCAGCTGTAAATGATCAATGGGCCTGTAAATTCCACCAACGTTTACATTTACCCCCGAGCCACTAATGTCCAGGTTTTCTTCCAGCAAAATGCTTTTTACTTTTTGATCCTGATCAATGGTAAAATTTTCCGAATACATTTTCTTGGATTTGAAACGAAGTGAGGAAATACCAATACCTCCGCCTAAAAAGAATTTGTCGTTAAAATTAGCCCCATACGAAAAGTTCCACTGATTCTGAGCCCCTCTTGTTTGCACGGTTTCTTTCTGAAAAGGTATACCGGAGGTAAGCGGTGGATAATAGGTGTTTGTCTGATTCGGATCTGGTTCGAACAAATAGTTTTCCCAAGCCAGGCCCACTAAATCATTATATAAATATCCACCTTGTTCAAAGTCGGCGGGCGCATTACCATTGGCCTGATTAATAAAATAATCGATAATTGAATTATTGGAATTGGTCCCCTGATACGTGAGGTCCTGATTAAAATCATTCACTCTGTTATACGTGATCGAAAATGTACCTCCTAAAAAACCTTCCGTACGATCATAGTCTTTATGAAAAGCTATACTAAAACCAGGAAGTGAAAATGTATTCTTGGAAGCATTGGAAGCATTATCCAGGTAATCAGAACCGACCTTCGAGAATGCGAGCGATGGCGAAAACGCCAACTCGCTTTTATTATACATTCCTAATCCTGCGGGGTTGGAAGTAGCACTGCTGTAATCTCCTCCTAAAGAAACCTGCGTTCCTCCCATGGCCTGAATACGCGCACTGCCACCGGGTCGTATACGGCTATAATACAATGCAAGGTCAGCATAAGTTTGAGAAAAAACTGTATTCGAAAGCAAAGCAAAGCCAAGGAGCAGAAGCCCTGATATTTTTTTCATAAGAATGTGTCTTAGTTTGAAGTAAGCGTACTTAGAAGATTAATGTCTTCCGCGTGAACCACTACCAGACGATGAACCACCACCGGAGAAGGATCCACCTCCGCCTGAGCTGCGACCACCACCGCCTCCGCCAAATGAATTGTTGTTGCTTGGCATTGACCAGGAACTGCGGGATCCGGAATTGCTTTCGTTACCTCCCCATGTAGACCGGGAATTAGTATTCCCCCCGTTATTCCATGAGTTGCCCCAGTTGCTGGACGAACGACTACCGGTATTAGAAGTTCCTGCAGTGCCATCACTTCCGGCATTGCTCCATGAACTTCTTGCGGTAGAGCTATTGCTTCTCCATGAACGATCATAGTATTGGTTGTCAGAACTGGTACGGCCCGCACTAGATGTTGCCGTTCTGCCGGTAGATGAAACATAGCTGGCGTTACGTGATTGGCCTGATGAAGTGTTTGAATAGGATTGACTACGGTCAGATCGTCTTCCGTAGGTAACATTTCTGCCCCCGTTATCACCACCATTGTTGATAATCACCACAGAACCAGGGTAGCCGTATCCATATCCATAGAAGCTATTGTAACCAAAATAGGGATTGCCATAAAAAGAAGAATAGTAAGGATTGCCCCACATACTACCGTATCCGCCATAATTCCAGGCGTTGTAAAAGCCCGAACCCATTCCCCATGTATAGCCTATCGACAATCCTGATCCGAATCCACCATACGAACTATATCCTCCATAGAAGGACGAGTAAGGAGAATAAAAGCTGGAATAAGGACTATATCCGTATCCACCAAAGTAAGATGGACTATAGTAGCTGCTGTTGTAAGGGTTACCGTAATACGAGTTGTTATTATAGTAATTGCTATTGTCGTATTGGTTTTGATTCACGCCTACAGGAGGTTGATAACCGGATACAAAATATTGTGCATCAGATTCCTGGTTATTTTCATTGTAGCTCGATTTAGAACTGTACTCCGGATTTTCTCCACGACCTGAATAACTATCATTTGATCGTGTTGTCGGCTGTGCATACTCATCTTCATCCAATGAAGCAGACTTCACCAACGCTACTTTAGTAGAATTTAATTTCACACGGTCTTTCGCTGTGAAATACATATCGTCATTTTCCTGTGCCCGCACACCCAGTGCCAGGGTAATCAGGGTAATAAAAGCAATTCCTGTTTTCATAGCTGTCGAATTTAAATCTCTCTGATGCCTTTAATGTCATACCAGTTAACGAAAAAATGAGGCCAACGGGTATATTTCTACAACAAGTTTAACCCTATTTTAATTCAAAAACCACCTTTTGGGGCGGGTAGTTTGGCCAACGTTTTCCCAAGTTATGAGTGGAAAGTGCCGTAAAGTCACTTTATAAAAAATTCCGATCAACCGATTCCCGATTATATTTGCGATTCACAAAAAAGAAGCGCTCAAATAAAATGGGAAAAGAGATCACATCGCGAAGCGAAGATTACTCACAATGGTACCTCGATGTCGTAAAAAAGGCTGATTTGGCTGAAAATTCGGACGTCAGGGGCTGCATGGTGATCAAGCCCTACGGTTACAGCATCTGGGAAAAGATGCAACAGGGACTTGATAAAATGTTTAAAGACACCGGCCACGTCAATGCCTACTTCCCTCTTTTTGTACCTAAAAGTTTATTTGAAGCAGAAGAAAAAAATGCAGAGGGTTTTGCCAAGGAATGTGCCATTGTTACCCATTACCGGCTGAAAACGGATCCTAATAACAAAGGCAAGCTCATTGTTGATCCGGATGCCAAGCTGGAAGAAGAACTCGTGGTGCGGCCTACCAGTGAAGCAATTATCTGGAGCACCTATAAAAAATGGATTCAATCGTATAGAGATTTACCCATATTGATTAATCAATGGGCAAACGTAGTACGCTGGGAGATGCGCACACGTCTCTTTCTACGAACAGCGGAATTTCTCTGGCAGGAAGGCCACACTGCCCACTCTACCGAAAAAGAAGCGGTAGCCGAAACCGTTCAGATGCTGGATGTCTATGCCGATTTTGCTGAAAACTTTATGGCGCTTCCGGTTATCCGGGGAAGAAAGTCAGAAAGTGAACGGTTCCCTGGTGCCATTGACACCTATTGCATCGAGGCGATGATGCAGGATGGTAAAGCCTTACAGGCCGGTACTTCGCATTTTCTGGGGCAGAATTTCGCGAAAGCATTTGATGTAAAATTTACCAGCAAAGAAGGTAAGCTTGAATCCGTATGGGGAACTTCATGGGGAGTAAGTACGCGCCTGATGGGGGCATTGATCATGGCTCACTCTGACGATGATGGCTTGATTATTCCACCCAAACTGGCTCCTATCCATGTAGTGATTGTTCCTATCTTCAAAACAGAAGAAGAGCTGGAAAAGATCTCCGCCAAAGTTCAGGAGTTAACTTCGGCTTTGCGGAAGCAAGGCTTGTCCGTAAAGTTTGATAACCGCGATACACATAAGCCAGGCTTCAAGTTTGCCGAATACGAAATGCGTGGCGTACCTGTGCGTATTGCCATTGGCCCTCGCGACCTGGAAAGTGGAACCGTAGAGCTCGCCCGCAGAGATACGAAAGAGAAAAAAGTATATGCTTTTGATGAAGTGGTAAAAATAGTCACCCCCCTGCTGGATGAAATTCAAGCCAATATCTACCAGCGTGCACTAAAGTTCAGAGAAGAGAAGACTACCTATGTAGATACCTACGAAGACCTGAAAAAAGTGCTGGACGATAAGGGAGGTTTTGTAATGGCCCATTGGGATGGCACTGCCGAAACCGAAGCCATCATCAAAGACGAAACCAAAGCCACCATCCGCTGCATTCCACTGGATGCTCCGGAAGAACAAGGCAAATGCGTGTACTCCGGCAAGCCGTCGAGCAGACGCGTAGTATTTGCAAGAGCCTATTGAAAAACCTCGTGAACATGCCTTTGTGGCTCACTAAAATCAAACGTTGAGCTACGAAGGCATTAATAAAATTTATAGTCAACCCCTGTTAAGATAAGCGGAGTTCTTTCCCTACCTTTATACTCCCCCTATGACTGAATGGTCTATTATTATATCCTTAATCGCGCTGGGACTCGTTCTCATCATCATTGAGATCATCTTTGTGCCCGGCACTACCTTCGTGGGTGTAGGAGGATTCGTTTTTCTGGTCATTGGCATTTTCTTAAGCTTCAAGTATTTCGGCAGGGAAACAGGCTGGACCATTGTTGGCATTTCTTCCGTTATCTCCGGAGGATTGTTTTATTATTCCTTTAAAGCGGACGTATGGAGCCGGTTTGCGCTGAAATCGACCATCGATAGCAAAGTCAACGAGGGGGAACTGGCTCAGCTGAGCCCTGGTCAGGAAGGCATTACGATCTCTGCGCTACGCCCGGTTGGCAAAGCCGAGCTGCTCAACAAACTATTTGAAGTAAAAACATTGGGTGAGTACGTAGACAGCGGTACTCGAATCCGCATTATCAAAATTTTATCAAATCAAATTATTGTCGAACCGATAAACTAAAACTATGGGAGAAGTATCTTTTATTCTTGTTGTATTCCTGTGCATTGTCGCCTTTTTCTTATTCATGTATTTTGTGCCTGTTGGCTTGTGGATCACCGCCATCTTTGCCGGTGTTAAGGTGACTATCGGTGAACTGATCGGTATGCGTATTCGTAAAGTACCGCCAAGTATCATTGTTAACTCATTGATCACCGCTACCAAAGCTGGTATTCCTCTCACTACGCGTGAATTGGAAACCCACTATCTTGCTGGCGGTAATGTTCCCAATGTAATCCGCGCTTTGATTTCTGCGGATAAAGCAAACATCACATTAAGTTTCAAACAAGCCACTGCTATTGATCTTGCTGGTCGTGATGTGTTTCAGGCCGTACAGATTTCAGTAAACCCGAAAGTAATCAACACACCTAAAGTAGCTGCCGTAGCTGCCGATGGTATTCAGCTCATTGCGATTGCGCGGGTAACGGTACGTGCAAGTTTGGCTCAGTTAGTGGGGGGTGCCGGTGAAGAAACCATCCTGGCCCGCGTAGGGGAAGGTATTGTTACTTCCATAGGTTCGGCGGTTTCACATAAGGAAGTGCTGGCCAACCCGGATAAGATTTCTAAGCTTGTTCTCTCCAGAGGATTGGATGCGGGTACCGCTTTCGAAATTCTTTCCATTGATATTGCTGACGTAGATGTAGGTGCTAACATTGGCGCAAAACTTCAAACCGATCAGGCAGCTGCTGACTTACGTGTGGCTGAAGCGAAAGCCGAAGAAAGAAGAGCCATGGCGGTAGCAGTAGAGCAGGAAATGAAAGCCAAAGCGCAGGAAGCAAGAGCGAAAGTAATTGAAGCCGAAGCTGAAATTCCGAAGTCCATCGCAGCTGCTTTCCTTAATGGAAACCTGGGTGTAATGGATTATTACAAAATGCAAAACGTACAAGCCGACACTGAAATGAGAAACTCCATCTCGGGTAGCGGCAAGTCAGGCTCTGGCCCGGCACCTTCAAAATAAAAAACGGAAAAGACTTTTTCTCTAAAGGCGACCCGCAACGGTCGCCTTTATTATTATGTCAGTAACGATTCTATTTTGAACTCTTCGTAAATAAAAAAAGGATCGTTGCCAATCCTTTTTTAAAGCGACATTATCCTGATTACTTCAATCCAAACAATCCTTCATTCAAAAGATTGAGTGCTTTGTCTTTGTGTGAGCGATCGACCAGTATAGAGATATTATTATAACTACCTCCGTAGGACACCATACGGATAGGAATGGACCCGAGTGAATCAAATACGTATCGTAATACTCCTTCTTTGTCGGCAAGATGATTCCCTACAATACAAATGATGGTTTGATTCTGATCTACTTCAATAGAGCCAAAGTTTTCTAGCTCTTCTACAATGGCGTTAAGGTATTTGTTATCATCAATCGTAACGGATACTGCCACCTCTGATGTGGATACCATATCAATTGAAGTTTTATTCTTTTCAAACACCTCAAACACTTTGCGCAGGAAACCATGTGCCAGCAGCATGCGTGATGATTTAATCTTGATCGCGGTAATATCATCTTTTGCAGCGATGGCTTTAAACTCTCCGCTGGTTCCTTTATTGCTGATGAGTGTTCCGAACGCTTTTTCGTCCATGGTATTCTTCAGACGAACAGGCACACTATATTTCTGTGCTGGCACAATCGTAGAAGGGTGAAGAATTTTTGCACCGAAGTAAGCCAGCTCAGATGCTTCATCGAACGTCAGTTCGGCGATGGGAACGGTTTTTTTCACAATACGCGGATCATTGTTGTGCATACCGTCAATGTCCGTCCAGATCTGGATTTCCTCTGCGCGAATAGCTGCTCCAATCAATGAAGCGGTATAATCACTACCTCCACGTTTCAGGTTATCGATTTCATTTTTATGATTGCGGCAGATGTATCCTTGGGTAACGATGATGTCCACATTACTCATTGTTTCAATGATCGGTTTCAATCGCTCACTGATCTTCTCCAGTTCAGGTTCGTTATTCTCATCAATGGACATGAAGTGCAATGCCGGCAACAAACGCGCTGGGGTTTTGCGCTCCTGTAAATGATGATAGAATAGTTCCGTTGAGATCAATTCGCCCTGTGCCAGCAACTCGCGGTAGCTACGCTCATCAAAGCGACCCGCTGCCAGCAGGCGGAACAAGCTAAAGTAACGACTTACTATTTCCTGGCCGATGGCTTTGTATGCTTCCGTTGTATAAAGCTCATTGATAAAAGTAGTGTAATGCTTTTCCAGTTCAGCTATTTCCTGTTGAGCTCCTGTTTGCTGCTGTGCCAGCAAGTGATCGCCAATGCGAACAAGGGTATTGGTGGTGCCACTCAATGCTGAAAGCACCACAATCTTTTTACCGGGGGTATCCAGTAAAAGGGTTGCGATTTTTTTCATGCGCTCAGGTTTTCCAACCGAGGTACCACCAAATTTTACAACTAACATTTTGTTTATGATTTAATTAAGGGAGGCAAATATATGGTTACAAGTTATTGGCTACAAGCTTCTGGCCAATAAGCTTGCCGCCAATAGCCAGAAGCTTACCGCTATTTCACCAGTTGCTCCAATGCGATCTCAAAGGAAGACTGTGCGATGTTTGTCTTTGCTTTATTCTTATCTAACGTTCGTTCGAGAGCGGTGCGAATGATCTTTGAAATGTCTCCGAAAATATCTTTGTCTTCCATACTCACTTCACTTTCCATAAAGTAAGCGAACACACGCGCCATACCACAGTTAGCAATAAAATCAGGAATGACGGAGAATTGCTGATCGGCATACACCCCTGTCGGGCCAAAGAAGATTTCCGGATCGGAGAAAGGAACGTTGGCACCACAAGAGAATACTTCCACTTTTGACTTCACCATTTTGTCTACCTGCTCTTTGGTGACCAACCGTGATGCCGCTGCGGGGATGAAAATCTCGAAATCCAGATCCCATATTTTCTGATTCACTACATCAAACGGGAGCAGATCAGCAGCTATTAATTTATTTCCCTGGCGATTAACCACCAACTGTTTGATCTCCTCCAGTGAATACCCTTTCTGGTTAATCAACCCGCCTTCGTGAGTAAGTATGCCTACAATCTTTACACCGGCCTGAGCTAAATAAAATCCTGCTGCCGCACCTACGTTGCCCCAGCCTTGCACTACCGCCCGTTTGCCTTGCAGCTGGCCACCCCATAATTCATAATAATGTTTGATGGCCTGTGCCACACCATACCCCGTACACATATCGGCCACGGTATATTTCTTGGCCAGTGACGGGGTGAATTGTTCGTCTTCAATGACTTTAATCACACCTTGTCTCAACTGACCAATGCGATTTACTTTTTGTGGTTCACTTGGTTTGTAATGACCTGTAAAGACACCTTCCTGCGGATGCCAGATACCTACATCTTCCGTATGCGGAATCACTTCATGAATCTCATCTACGTTCAAATCGCCACCCGTGCCATAGTAATATTTTAATAAAGGCATCACCGCCTGATACCAGCGATGCAGTACTTCTGCCTTGCGCGGATCATGCGGATCGAAGTTGATACCTGACTTCGCTCCCCCAATCGGAGGACCAGAAACTGTAAACTTCACTTCCATCGTTTTGGCGAGCGACTCTACTTCACGTTTATCCAGACCTTTACGCATACGTGTACCTCCGCCCGCTGCTCCGCCACGCAATGAATTAATCACTACCCACCCTTCCGCTTCGGTCTCTGAATCTTTCCACTCAAAAACGATCTCTGGTTTCTTATTTTCAAACTTCTGTAACAGCTCTTTCATGGGGGCAAATATACAAGATGCACGCTACAAGATGCCGGATACGGAATGTGTTTGCCTTGTACTGATCTGTCCGGTATCCTGTGTGCGCCATTGCACTATGCGCCAACAATCAATCCTCCGCTTGAATCTCGTATGGCTCCGGTCACGCTCTTTAATGCATTCACTTCATGGCGCAAACGCAGCACGCCAAGTAGTGCAAATACCAGTGCTTCCTTGAATTCAATGATTTTCTGATCGGGGACGATTACTTTGGCCTTACCTTTTAGCTTATCGGCTAATACGTTGATAAAAAAGGTATTGTATGCTCCTCCTCCGGTAGCGATCAGCTTGAGAACATGATCTGATGGGGGAACAGCGCGGGCAATCTCTTCGGCTATTGATTCGCAGAATGTGCGGAGGCGATCCTGTAATGATATTGAATCATTATCAAGCAAGGGTTGTATCTCCTTTTCAAATCCTTCGCGCCCCAGTGATGGACGTGTTTTTCTTAATGGCTGATACACTGCTCTCAGTTGCTGAACCAATTTCTTATCTACTTTCCCTTTCGCAGCGATAGCACCTCCACGATCGTATTGCTTGTTGATTTTATTTACCAGATGGTTCAATCCCATGTTGGCAAAGCAAATGTCAAAGGCTTTACGAACACCTTTTATTTCCATCGACAGATTAGCAATTCCGCCAAGGTTGAGGCACACCTCGTACCCCGAAAACAAATAATGATCACCAATAGGAACCAGTGGTGCACCTTGTCCACCCAGTGTTACATCCAGGCTTCTGAAATCATACACTACCGGCATACCCGTAATGCGGTGTATGGTATTGCCATCGCCTAACTGAAAAGTAAATCCGTTGTGGGGCTGATGGAATACAGTATGACCGTGCGAGGCAATCAGGTCAAGTTGTTGAATCTTATTTTGCCGGATAAAATCCATACACTGCTCACCAATAAATTTTCCGTAGGCAGCATGCAACGCAAGAAGTTCTTTTCCGCCAAGTAAATGTGCGGTGCCCAGCTTTTTCTTCCATGCCGCGGTGTACTTAATCGTGGTGCCGGCAATGATCTTTGCTTTCCACTTGTTTTTATACGCTATAGACGTATAGGCAATATCAAGACCATCCAGCGAAGTGCCCGACATGAGACCGAGCACGTGGTAGCTATTTTTTTTTACTTTCATCTTTCGTTTTAAGTAATTACAAATTTAGAATGGCGGAGTACACATTTCAGAACCATTTCGTATTTGCCATACCCGATTCAGCAGTTCATCTTTTGTACTTTATGGGTGAATCTAAAACTTTATCTCATCCAATCACATCTACTACTATATCTTTGAGGCGACAATAAAAGTAGCGATTTAGTTTTATGAACTTAGTTCTTGATTTGGGCAATACGCGCATCAAAGCGGCTTTATTTCATGCCAGTGAGCTTGTCGAAAAATCAACTTTTCCATCCACCACAGCGCTATTATCCTTTCTGGAACAACATCAATTTGAACATGCTATCGTAAGCAGCGTGAACCAGTCGGCCGATGAAATTCTACGGGCGGTGAACGTAACCGGCAAAAAGTTCAAACTGAAAGCCGCGATGCCATTACCCATTAAAAACCACTATGCAACACCGGATACACTGGGGGTGGACCGGTTAGCCGGAGCCTGTGGTGCTTTTCATCTTTTTCCGAACAGCGATTGCCTGGTAGTGGATGCCGGAACATGCATCAACTATGAGTTTATCAACAAGCATGGTCATTATCTGGGGGGAGCTATTTCACCAGGGATCACGATGCGATTTGAAGCCATGCACAAGTTTACAGCCCGGCTACCGTTAGTACATTTTACTATTGATACTCACGTGCCGATGATCGGAGACAGCACCGAAACATGTATGCAAAGCGGTGTGGGCAATGGTGTTGTGGCAGAAGTGGACGGAACAATTGAGAAATACATTACTAATTATCCGGACTTGGTAGTGATTTTATGCGGAGGCGATGCCGCATTATTTGAAAACAGGCTTAAACACCGCATATTTGTGGCCCCCGATCTCATTTTAAAAGGACTAAACAGCATTTTACTCTATAATGTCAGTATTTAACAGGTTTTATTTGGTTGTAGCCTTTGTGGGATTGGCATGCCTTTCAGTAAATGGCCAGGCGGCTTACACTCCTTTCTCTTCTTTTGGCATAGGTGATTATTACGGCAATTCACTGGTGCATAACCAGGGCATGGGCGGTGTAGGTATCAGCAATCCGCAAACCTGGTATTTGAACAATCAAAACCCCGCTTTGCTTGTCTTCAATACGCTGACTTCATTCAGTGCCGGCTACCTGGTTGATTCGCGAACCATTCGTAACAGCAGCGCTAACGAAAAAAACACCAATGGTAACATTAACTACCTGGTATTAGGATTACCTATCAAACGAGGTAAGTGGACTACTTCCATTGGGATGAATCCCTATACCAATGTCAATTACAAACTGACCTACACACAGGAAATTGAAAACAGCGTCAATACCGTAGATGTGACCGAGACCGGAGCCGGTGGTATCAATCAACTGTCATGGTCGCACGGAGTAGCGATTACCCGCAATATTTCTGTGGGACTCAAAGCCAACTACTACTTCAGCTCTATCGACCGGCATTTTGTCAATCAATTGTCGCAGTCGGCTTCTACCTTGATCATTCCTTCCATTCACACACGCCAGCATTTTTCTGATTTTAACCTGACCGGCGGTTTATCTATCCGCAAAGATTCTTTATTCAAGAAAAACTACCGTTTCAATTTTGGGGTGGTGTACGATTTCAAAACCAACATTAAAACCAAGTACTATGAAGCCGTGGAACGTAACGGAACAACCATTGATACATTAGCTAACAACGAAATCAGGCAAACCACACTACCTCAAACCATAGCTGCAGGCCTCTCGTTTGGTCGTCCTGAGTACTGGACTCTGGGAACGGATTTCACGTTTCTTGATTACAGTCAGTTCCGGGACATCAATGGAAGTAATTCAGGAACGACTCAGGGATGGAAGTGGGCCGTAGGCGCAGAGGTCACACCCGATCCGCTTTCCGTGAGCAGCTACCTGAAGAGAATGACCTATCGTACTGGCGTGAGTCTTGAAAAATATCCCTACCTGATCAATGGGAATACCTTGCAGGACATGTCTGTTAACTTCGGGTTCTCTATGCCAGTGAGCCGTGTGTCCAATCTTGATTTTGCGGTGAAGTATGGGCAGCGTGGAGACATTAAAACCAATACCGTCTCTGAAAAATACTTTAAGGTATCGCTGGGTATTACCTTCAACGATCAATGGTTTATCAAGAGAAGATTCGATTAACAACACCTGAAAAATAAAAACGTGAAGGCTGGCCTGTAAAGCTGGCCTTTTTATTGCAGCCCCCGCTTTAATGACTGATCACAAAAGAAAATACGTTTCCCTCGTTGCGCTGCTGGCCATGGCGCTGGCGCTATTCAGTTGCGAGACGGAGATGAAAAAACAGATTGCTGTCTATAATGGCTCTCTGCGCGAGTTTGAAAATGTAGACATGACCTACAGCGAGAAGGATGCCGTAAAGGTGAAGATGCAGGCAAAAAAAATCATTGAACTGCAGAATGGCGATCGTGAGTTTCCGGACGGATTGTACATGGAGTTTTTCGATGTGGTGACCGGAGAAAAGACATCTACGCTGAAGGCAAACAATGCCTATTATTTCAAAGAAGAAGATCAATGGCGTGGCCGCGGAAAAGTGGAAGTCAAGAACATTCAGAAGCATCAGGAGCTTACCACTGAAGAATTATTCTGGAAACCGGCAACCAAAAAAATATTCACGGACAAATTTGTCACCATACGTGAGATTGACCGCGTGATTTATGGCACTGGCCTGGAGACCGATCAGAACCTGACCAACTACACGATCACCAAACCGGAAGGGGAGTTTGATGTGGAAGAAAATTAATCCATTAGCCCATTATCGATTAATGTGCCGATTACTCTTGCCTGTACTTCTTAATTTTGCTCTATGAAACTGCTTGATACGATCATTATCTCACTGGCTGTCGTCTTTATCATCATTGGCATCTATGAAGTGATGAGTGTCGGATTAGGTCAGGCTTATTGGGCATTGATGCTGGCTATCGTCTTGTATTTTGTGTACGACTACCGGAAGAATATCGCCAACAAAAAGAAAAACGATCTCCCTGCAAAGAAAAAAGCCGCCAAGCGATAGGTCCTGTTCCTGCAAGTGAGGCTAAGCTGCATTCGGTTGAGGTGTTATTCCCCAAACTGGATTTTAATTGTAACTAATTGAAAATCAATTCAATTATTTATAACGTTCTGTATTTTAGCCCTTTGTAGGATAGGTATTAGCGGTTAAATTTGCGGTTCTTTAAAAATTAAACATTACGCGTTTTTTATGGCATTGATCGGAACATTACGTACCAAAATGACCAAGTGGGTAGTTGGAGCTGTCGCCATCTCCATGGGCGCTTTCATTGTAGGAAGTGACCTGTTTGGAAATGGCCCTCGTTCAATTTTCGCTGGCAGTCAGAACAACATTGGTGAAATTGCAGGTAGTACTATATCCATTGATGAATTCAATGCCGTTGTACAAGAGCAGGAAAACAATTACATCCTCAGCTTCGGTCGCCAGCCTGGTGATCGCGAAATGACATCGCTGCGCCAGCAAGCCTGGGACTTGTTAATTGCCCGCAAGGCCATCGTTCCTCAATATGAAAAAGTGGGCGTAGAAGTCACCTCGGATGAGGTATGGGACATGATTCAGGGAAAAAACATTGACGAAAACGTAAAGTCATCGTTCCTTGATTCAGCCGGTAATTTTGACCGTACCCGCCTTATCCAGTACCTGCAACAGATTGATGCGATGCCTGCTAACTCAGAACAGAGAGTTCGTTGGGAAACATTCAAATCAAGCCTTGTACCGGGCCGCGCACGTATCAAATATGAAAACCTGCTGATCAAAACCAACTACGTGACGGAAGCCGAAGCAGAGAAAGACTACCATACACAGAATGATGTAGCCGAAGTTAAATTCCTGTATGTACCGTATTTTGCGATCAGCGATTCGCTGGCCAAAGTTTCGGATGGCGACCTGAGAAGCTACTACGACAAGAACAAAGAAAAATATAAGGCAAAAGAAACCCGTAGCGTTAGCTATGTAAGCTTCCCGGTAATTCCTTCAAGCGCTGACTCTGCCGCCATCAAAACCGAAATGGATAAGCTGGCCGCAGAATTCACTACCACCAAAGAAGATTCATTGTTTGCGGTAGATAACACCGATGGTCAAAGTGCATTCGAAAAATACACCCCTTCCACGCTGCCTGCCGCATTGAGCAGCCAGTCGCTTACAGAAGGAACGGTAGTTGGTCCATTCATCGATAATGGCTATTACAAGCTGATCAAAATGGTAAAGTCCGGAAAAGACACGGTGTACAATGCCAAGGCAAGCCACATCCTGATCAAATGGGATGACACCAGCGAGGCTTCGAAGAAAGCAGCTAAAGAAAAAGCACGCAAGATTTTGGCTGATATCAAAGGTGGTGCTTCATTCGCTGCCAAAGCAAGAGAGTTTGGTACTGATGGAACAGCCCCACAAGGTGGAGATCTTGGCTGGTTCCGTTCAGGACAAATGGTGAAGCCATTTGAAAGTGCCGTGTTTGGCGCTACCAAAACCGGACTGCTTAACGATGTAGTGGAAACGGATTTCGGTTACCATATCATTGAAGTTACCGGTGTTAAAGACAACACTTCTTACACGGTAGCTACTATTGAAAGAGCCATCACACCAAGTGATGAGACACAAAACGAAGCTTCACGCAAAGCGGATGCTTTTGCTACAGAAGTATCGAGCATCGATGAGTTTAAAGAACTTGCCAAGAAAAATAACTACACCGTAGTGGATGCGAACGAGGTGGGCACTGCCGACCGCAGAATAAGCAACCTGAACGATGCCCGTTCTATTGTCATGTGGTTGTTCCGCGATGCGAAAAAAGGCAAGGTATCTGAAGTGTTTGAATTGAATGACGAATATGTAGTAGCCGTAATGACCGGTGAAACCGAAGACGGGTACAAGTCTTTTGATAAAGTAAAAGAAGAAATCACTCCGTTCGTTCGCAATGAAATAAAAGGCAAGCTATTGATCGAAAAAATCAAAGCTCAAAAAGGATCACTGGATGAAATTGCAAAAGCTGTAAGCCCGGATGCTACCGTAGCTTCTTCCAGCGACCTGAAACTGAGCACCAGCACATTGCCCACAGCCGGATTTGATCCGGTAGCGATTGGTACTGCATTCTCTTTGGAGAATGGAAAAACATCGGCTCCTTTTGCCGGTGAAAATGGCGTTTTGGTAATGGAGCTTCAAAACAAAACCATTGCACCTGCTGTAGGTGATTATTCGGTCTTCAAAAACCAATTGAAACAAGCTATTGATACCCGCAGTGCCTATATTATTATGGAAGCCATCAAAGATGGTTCTAACATCAAAGATGCCCGCTACAAGTTTTATTAACAGGCATTAAATTTTACCTTTAAAAGGCGGTCTAGTACCGCCTTTTTTATTCTTATGAACGAAGAGCAGATCAAATCATTCAAGGAAAAACTGGATCAGGCCCATGCCTGGCCGGTACTTTACATGTTCAAATTCATTGTGCCCAAAGGCAAGGAAGAAGACATGCGCAAACTTTTTGCCCATCACCCGCCTACCGAAAAGGCTTCTCAAAACGGGAACTTCATCAGCTTCACCGCGCAAATGATGATGCACTCCAGTGATGCTGTTATTGAAGTATACCAGCAAGCATCGGCCATTGAAGGAATCATCGCTTTGTAGAGAGCGGCCAATGTGGTTAACTTGTAGAATTATTTCATTTGATCATTTGAAAATGACACTCCTCCAAATTCCTGCCCGGATTTCATTTTCAAATCATAAATTCAGTTCATTTTCAAATTAAAAATCGGATGTTATGTGGAAAGAAGAGAACCATTCATTGAAGAAGACCTTCGAGTTTAAAGACTTTGTTACTGCTTTTGGTTTTATGACCAAAGTGGCCCTAGCAGCAGAAAAGAGGAATCATCATCCTACATGGACGAATACGTATAACAAGGTGAGCTTTGAGCTGTCCACCCACGATGCCGGCAACACAGTAACGGACAAAGACCATCAACTGGCAAAGATCATTGATCAATTAGCGTAAACGTGGAGCGTCCCATTTCTTTATACCTCATTCCCACCCCTATTGGCAACCTGGGAGATATCACCCTGCGTGCGTTAGAAACACTGAAGAAGGTAAAAACCATTCTCGCGGAAGACACGCGCAAGACAGGAATACTTTTGAAACATTACGAGATCCAAAACTCGCTGCAGAGCTTTCATATTTTTAATGAACACAAAATCCTGGCTGGTCTAGTAAAAAGGATGAAAGAAGGGGAAGTGATGGCATTGGTTTCCGATGCCGGCACCCCTGGTATTAGTGATCCGGGATTTCTGCTGGTGAGAGAAGCCTTGAAGAATGATTTAAACATTGAGTGCCTTCCCGGCGCCACGGCTTTTGTTCCTGCCCTGGTCAAATCAGGGTTTCCTACGGATCGCTTTGTCTTTGAAGGTTTTCTTCCGCACAAAAAAGGAAGGCAAACCATGCTTAAAAAACTGAGCGAGGAAGAGCGCACCATCATTTTATACGAATCACCCCATCGTTTGCTGAAAGCCCTGGAGCAACTCAGTGAGTTCTTTGGCAGCGATCGGTTGGTGTCTGTTTCGCGGGAGTTGACCAAACTGCATGAAGAAACCTTTACCGCCCCCGTAAAGGAGGTACTTGCTCATTTTCAGGCGAAAGAGGTAAAAGGCGAAATCGTGATAGTGATTGAGGGAAAGAAAGGCGAACCCAAATCAACAGACGATTCAGCGTAATCTCAGTTTGCTTTTTCACGTTATTACTGTTATTTGCTTTATCTAAAAAACAGACACATGATTGATCTTCTGCGCATTGAAAAGGAGGTAGTTGAATTGACTAACGAGGTAGCCCGATTCATTCGCACCGAATCGGACAACTTTGACAAAACAAAGATCGAACAGAAGGAAGGATTTAATAATCTGGTCTCCTACGTAGATAAAGAATCGGAAAATAAACTGGTGTATGCATTAGGGAAAATACTTCCGGGTTCTGGCTTTTTAGGTGAAGAAGGAGCCAACAGCAAAGGCACAAATGATTATGTCTGGATCATCGATCCGCTTGACGGCACTACTAATTTCACTCACGGATTACCTCCTTATGCCATCAGTATAGGGCTGGCTAAAGCCAACGATGTGGTTCTTGGCATTGTCAATGAAGTTACCCGTCAGGAATGTTTTCATGCTACGAAAGAAGGTGGCGCATTTTGCAATGGCACTCCTATCAAAGTATCGGCCGCCACTACCTTAAACACCAGCTTACTCGCCACCGGCTTTCCTTATTATCAAATTGATAAGATGGATGCTTATCTGAATATTATTCGAACGTTTCTTGATCAATCGCATGGCATACGAAGATTAGGAAGTGCCGCTACCGATCTGGCTTATGTCGCCTGCGGAAGGCTGGAAGGATTCTTTGAATATAATCTTAACCCGTGGGATGTAGCCGCAGGCGGATTTATCGTGCAGGTAGCAGGTGGTACGGTCACTGATTTTAAAGGCGGTAATGACTTTGTGTTTGGAAAGGAACTATGTGCGGGTTGCCATGTTCATCCGGAGATGCTGGCCATTATTCAAAAACTTTGGGGATCCTGATCAATCAACACCAGGCAAGGGCAACAGCAAAAAACAGATTCTCGTGACGCCGGCAATCTGCCTGACAAGCATAAAGCATTTTTATTCATCCACTTCATTTTTCTAACACCCTCATTATGTTTCAATCATGCGAAAAAGTTAGTGCGCTACTGATTTTTATTCTTATCAGTACCGTTTCTATCGCCCAGGTAAAGCTCACTGATCCGTTACCCGTGTCACCCGAAATCAAGGTAGGTAAACTCGCTAATGGGCTCACTTATTACATTCGTAAAAATGCGCGCCCTGAAAACAAAGTAGAGTTACGCCTGGTCATCAAAGCCGGTTCCATACTTGAAGATGATGATCAGCAGGGGCTGGCTCACTTCATGGAACACATGTCGTTCAATGGCACACAACATTTCAAGAAAAACGAATTGGTTTCGTTTCTTCAATCAATAGGTGTTGAGTTTGGTGCAGACCTGAATGCCTATACTGGTTTTGATGAAACGGTTTACATCTTACCTATTCCTACGGACAAAAAGGAAAATCTGGAGAAAGGATTACTGGTATTGGAAGACTGGGCAAGTGCCGCTACGCTCGATGCTGCTGAAATTAATAAAGAGCGAGGAGTGGTGTTGGAAGAGTCACGTCTTGGCAAAGGTGCTGAAGATCGCATGAACAAAGTGATCTATCCAAAATTATTCGAAGGATCAAAATATGCACAACGCCTTCCTATCGGTAAAGATGAAATTCTGAAAACATTTAAGCCCGAAGCATTAAAACGATTTTACAAAGAATGGTATCGTCCTGATCTAATGGCCGTGATTGCCGTGGGTGATATGGATCCTCTGGCTGTAGAGACGATGATTAAAGCTCATTTCGGGAAGTTAAAAAATCCAGTTAAAGAGCGTACCCGCTCTTATGCCGAAATTACTTCACGCAAAAAATCAGAGGGAATCGTTGTTACCGATAAAGAAGCGCAGAACCATATCCTGCAAATCAGCTTTCCCTACACCGTGAACAAACCCGAAGTGACGGTTGAAGATTATCGTGAGGCGATGCTGAGAATGCTGTTTGGATCGATGCTGAGTACGCGAATGCAGGAACTGACCCAGAAAGCAGAACCTCCTTTTGTGTACGGAGGAAGTAGCCTGGGTGGGTTTGTTCATGGCTATGAAGGCTTTAGCTCATTTGCGGTAATCGGTAAGGCAGGAGTAGAACCGGCTATCAATGCATTGGTACAGGAAAATGAAAGAGCACGGCAGTTTGGTTTTACTACATCAGAGCTTGAGCGTACCAAGAAATCAATGATGCGCTCTATCGAACGTGCATACAATGAACGTGACAAATCAGAATCAGGAAGCTATGCGGACGAATACATCCAGAATTTTCTGGAACAGGAACCCATACCGGGTATTGAAAATGAATACCGTTACCATCAGCAATTCCTGGAAAGCATTTCCCTGGATGAAGTAAATCAGTTTGCAGCCCGTCATATCCCTGTTGCTGAAAACAAACTGGTGATCCTTAACGGACCTGACCACTCTGATTTTAAAATGCCCACTGGCGATGAACTGCTTGCTTTTGTGGCGAATGCCGAAAAACGGCCTGTCGCTGCTTATGAAGAAAAAGCAATTGCCTCAAGCCTGATGGATAAAGCTCCAACCGGTGGAAGCATCGCCAGCGAGAAAGAGAACAAAGAGTTAGGCTTTACTGAGCTTACGCTAAGTAATGGAGTACAGGTCATTTTGAAAGCTACTGATTTTAAAAATGACCAGGTACTAATGAATGCCACTCGCTTTGGCGGACAATCACTTTATGATTTAAAAGATAATCTGAATGCTTCTTCTGCAACAGCCATTGTAAGCACCATGGGGGTAGGCGATTTTGCCCCATTGGATTTGCGAAAAGTATTGGCCGGAAAGACCGTAAATGCCAGTCCGCGCATGGGTGCCATCAGCGAAGGGTTCGGTGGGCAATGTGGCTCTGCCGATGTGGAGACCTTATTGCAGCTCACTTTTCTCTACTTTACACAACCACGTAAGGATACCGAGTTGTTCAACTCGTTTGTCAACAAGCAACAATCCCTGTATCAAAACATGATGTCGAATCCGCAAGCTGTTTACCAGGATTCATTACAGAAAATTTTGTATCACAACCACCCGCGTGCTCCGCGCTTACCTAAAGCAGAAGATTTTGCAAAGATCAACCTGGATCGTTCATTGGAGATATACAAAGAACGCTTCGGCAATGCGAATGGATTTACATTCATCTTCACCGGAAGTTTTGAGTTAGCGAAAATGAAACAGTTAGTAACTACTTACCTGGGAAGTCTTCCTTCATCAACCCGTACTTCTTCTTTTAAAGATATTGGGTTGCGCCCGGTGAAAGGTGTGGTCAAGAAAGAAGTGAAGAAGGGATCGGAACCAAAAAGTTTTGTGACCCTCATTTTCACTGGTGAAGCTCCCTACTCCGATCAGGCACAACTTCAGTTGCAGACACTCGTGGAGGTAGTCAACATCAAACTACTTGAAAACCTGCGGGAAGAACTAAGTGGAATTTATGGAGGTGGTATGCGTGGCAGCCTGAGCAAAAATCCATACAACAGTTATTCGGTTTCGGTCTCTTTTCCATGCGGTCCTGAAAATGTTGACAAGCTGATCAACGCTACCTGGAGCGAGATAGAAAAGATAAAAGCCAACGGTCCTTCTGAATCTGACCTTAACAAAGTGAAAGAAACCAACACCAAGCAGTATCTTGAAAACGTAAAAGACAATTCGTACTGGCTGGCCAAGCTGCAACAGACAGTGGAGTTGGGGTCAAATCCGGCTGATATCTTGACAGGCGAGAAGCGGATCAATTCAGTGACTGCAAAAGAAGTGAAAGAAGCTGCGAACAAATACCTGAATGAAAAAAATTACGTACAGGTGATTTTAAACCCAGAGAGCTAATATCATTCAGCCCATCACAACTAAAGACCTCTGAAGATCATCAGAGGTCTTTTAGTTTAAGCACAACACGCTCCTGTTTCATCATTACGGGTGTAAGCCCATAACCCCGCAGTAGCAATTCAGTATTGCAGAACTGGAATTTCGGATGATCTGCCTTGCATCGTATTCACTATCATCTCCACTAACTTTATTTTGCTGTGCATCCCACCAGTAAAACGAAATGAATAAAAAACGACTTAGTGTAAAGCGAGTCATAAGCGGCTTTTGATGACTAGCGCAAAATCAAACTGCCAATAACATGCTATGATCAGCATAGTATTGGCAGTAGATGACAGTTGTTTTTTACGTTATTCCGAGCGGAGCGATTTAGCCGGGTTAACCGTAGCCGCTTTGAAAGAGCGATACCCTACTGCAAGAATCGCAATACAGAAAGTGATGCCAATACCCGCCAGGAAAATCGTCGGGCCGATATCAATCTTGTAAGCAAATTGTTCCAGGTATTTGGTCATGATAAACCAGGCTGCCGGAGCTGCCAATGCAAAGCCAATTACAATCAGCTTTATGAATTCTTTGGAAAAAAGAAATACAATGCTTTCCACCGTAGCTCCCAGTACTTTGCGCACGCCAATCTCCTTTGTTTTCTGGTTGGCCATGAAAGTAGCTAAGCCAAATAAACCAAGACAACCAATGAATATAGCGAGCGAAGTAAAAATGGATATCAGGGTTGACATCTTGCGTGTGCCATCGTAGAAGCTCTTGATGTTTTCATCGAGAAATTCATAACTGAAAATAAATTCGGGGTAGGCCTTCTCCCATTTTTGCTGTATCTGTGCTATGGCCGCCTGCATATCCTGGGTTTTCAGTTTTAAGGACAGGTTCTGATAACCGCGTACGCGATTCGTCAATATCACCGGTGAAATTTCGGAGTGTAATGATACCGTATGAAAATCTTCAATCACGCCCACCACCGGATAGCTCCTTCCATTCATTGACAATACTTTGCCGACAATTTCATCGTTCGTTTTAAAGCCGACTGTGTGCGCTAGTTTTTCATTGACAAGGTATCCGGTAATGGTATCCAGATCTGCGATGTTCTTGCCACTTACCAGTTTTAGTTTGAAAAGATCGATATAATCACCATCCACATATTTCACCTGTGTACCATAGTCTTCCTCGTTGCCTTCTATTTTAAACCCGGTGCTGGATACGCTTCCTGATGATGGCGGTGTATTGCTAAGACTGGCCTTCTCCACACCGGGGATCGTCAGCATTTCATTTTTTAATGTGCGCATGCTGCTTACTCCATCATTACCTTTCAACGGTTTTTCATTTACCGGAATAGGTACCGTGAGGATGGCGTCTTTATCGAATCCCAGATTCTTCTTCTGGAAATAATCCATTTGCTGAATCATCACAATGGTGCCGATGATGAAGAATTGGGAGATAAAAAACTGCAGCACCACCAGGCTTCTGCGAAGTGCATAACCGGAAGAATTTTTATTGCTCACCAGGTTCTTCAACGCCAGCACGGGGTTAAATGCCGACACCACAAACGAAGGATACAGTCCGGATAAGGTGGACACCACCACAATAATGGTCATCAGGAAAATCCATACACTGTAATCAGAACCAAGCCCAAGAGTGAGGCTTTGCTCCAGGAAGGGATTAAGCCAACCCAGTGCCGTTTGTGCTACCCCTAAAGCCAATAGTACTGAAATAATCGTAACCAAAGAGGTTTCTCCTAAAAACTGAAGGATCAACTGACCTCGCGAGCTTCCTAACGATTTACGAACGCCTACTTCTTTAGAACGCTTGATGGCTTCCGCTGTAGTAAGGTTAATAAAATTGATACAAGCCGTGACTACAAGAAACAGGGCAATCACACCCATTGTTACCATCACTGATTTGGGAGTAGTATTATAGGTATAGTTATTGTATCGGTCATCGGAATGCAGTGTGCTTAATGGCTGCATGTTGTACGTAGCCTCATCTTTATTTTCTTCATGATACTTGTTGTAAAAAGCAGGGATCCGCGCTTCAATGGAAGCAATGTTCTCTCCTTCTTTCAGCAGGAAATAACACTGCTCATCACTCCAGATGCTATTCCATCCCTCTTTCTCGTGCTCCGCTTTGATGGTAGAATAAGAAAGCATGAGGTGAAACGGAAAATCCGTATTGCTGGGATAATCCTCCATTACTGCGGTGATCTTGTATTCAATATTTTCATGAATCAATGTTTCCCCTACTACATCTTCTTTACCAAAATAGTGTAAGGCCGATTTCTTGGAGATAATCGCTTCATTCGGATCATCCAATCCTTTCTCCGCAGAGCCGATGATTATTTTGCGGTCGAATACTTTAAAGAAATTGGACTGTGTAAAGACTACTCCATTTTCACCACTGAATCGTTTTACATCACCGTCTTTCTGCGGAATCGTAATCAAATCTCCTCCGCGATAGGAAGTAAACACAACTTCTTCTGCTTCAGGGAAATCATTTTTAAATGCATCGGGCAATACTGTTGGAACACCCGCTCCATAATCCAAACCTTTAGTGCCTTTTGATTGGCTGGTAACCCGGTAAATACGATCGCGCTTGGAATGATAATTATCAAAACTGATGGTGTGCTTCAGCATCAGAAAAAGAATAAGACTACTGGCGATACCGAGCGTAAGTCCGGAGATGTTGATAATGGCAGTGGCCTTGCTACGCCACAGACTACGAAAAGCAGTTTTAATATAGTTTCTTATCATAAGGAAAAAATTCAGATTCGGGATTAGGATGATCGAAGGAACGGTAAAGTTGAATCCTTTTCCAACATTAGTGCCACCGCCTAAAAAGAGCCATAGAGTGGGTTTTCTATGCTGCGACTTGTTCACTTACGCATAAAAATGTTCGATACCGGACGGGAATTATACCGTAAAGAGTAGTGTTATTAGGCTGCAGCCAATAACTTTGAAGCATGATTCAGCAGATCACCATTATCATTGCATTTATTGCCGCCGTGGCCTATCTCGGGCGCATGGTGTTCCGCTCTTTCCAAACCAAAAAAGGATGTGACACCAACTGTAAGTGTGACACCGCCAAGGCCGTAAACTTCCCCAAGAATTAGTTGGGTCCATGGCCATTTGCCTATCGGCTATTTTTACTTAAGCCCAGACCTTAGTGCCTTCCGTACAATTGCGGCACATTTCTATTTCACTTCTCGATCGTAATAAGGTGGAACGAAAGTCATTATACTTTTCACCGTTCCAGATTTCTTTAAAAGTATTCTTAGTAAGATCACCCAATACAAAGTGTGCGTCTTTATCAAAACAACAAGGCACTACTTTTCCATCCCAGGTGATGACACAACTGTGCCACATCTTCCAGCAATGGTCAAGCAGTTCATTTTTGATGGAGAAATTGCCATCGCTGTTTTTTTTGTAACGCGAATATTGATCAATGGTGGGAATGAGATCTGAACCATTTTCATAATCATAAATCTGTGCTGTTTTAAAAGCGACCTGATCTACTCCCAGCTCCTTTGCTAACTTCTTTACATCTTCTACCTGATGCTGATTGGGCTTCACCACCAGATATTGGAAAATAACATGAGGTGTTTTTGATTTTAATTCCTTCTTCCAGTGAATGATATTCGTTGTTCCTTCAATTACTTTATCCAACCGGCCGCCAACACGATACGACTCATACGTTTCCTGCGTAGTGCCATCAATTGATATAATCAATCGATCCAAACCCGATTCTACGGTTTTACGCGCATTGTCATCAGTAAGGTAATGGGCATTGGTCGATGTAGCGGTATAGATTTTCTTTTTGGAGGCATACTCTACCAGCGAAAGAAACTGAGGATGCAGATAGGGTTCACCTTGAAAATAAAAAATGAGATAAGAAAGGGTGGGAGCCAGTTCATTGATTACGCGATGAAACAAGTTATCCTTTAACATGCCCGTAGGCCGGGTGAATGACCTCAGTCCGCTGGGACACTCCGGGCAACGAAGGTTGCAGGAGGTAGTAGGTTCAATAGAAATGCTGATCGGCATTCCATTAATAATCGCCTTACCTGAATGACGTGAAGCGATATAGCTCGACAAAATCTGCCCCGCATTTTTTACGCGTGAGAAATTTTGCTTGCCGATTAAATTGACACTATCGTAGACGGAGCCGATCACTATTTTTGCAGTGGCAAGGTAACAACAAATTCAGAGCCGCGGCCATATTCCGATTTCACTCCGATCTTTCCATTCAGTTTCATCACTGTTTCCTTTACAATAAACAACCCCAGGCCAGACCCCGCAGAGCGGTCAGTCGCACGGAAAAACATATCAAAAATCCGGTCTTGTTTATCGGAAGGAATTCCTGTTCCATTGTCTGTAATGGTGATAACACAAAATCCTTCTTTCAGTTCCGTTTTCACTTCTACCCAGGGATTCTCCTGGCGCAGATTGTGATATTTGATGGCATTGCCCAATATATTCGATAATATAATGCGCGTTCTCCCTTTATCCAGGAGCAGCGACTCATCGGCCGATGAAATATAGACTTCAATCTTGTCTGTTCCGTCCAGGTACTGAAGGTGGGAGACGACATCGCCAATCAGTTCTTTCAGGTTGACTAACTCATGCACCACTTCGGTTCTTGAATTGCGCGAATATTCAATGATCTCTTTAATGAACTCGTCCAGTTTGGTAACACGATCACCAATCAGTTCAAAATATTTCTTATCATTTGTGCTGTCAGGCTCAGCCAGGGCAATGCGTACTAATCCCTGAATGGATAGTAAGGGCGATCTCAGGTCATGCGAGGCACTGTAAACGAACCGATCCAGTTCACTATTGATCTTTTCCAGATTTTCTTTTTTCTCACCCGCATCAATGGCATAAGCGCGAAGCAAATGTTCTGATTTTTTATTGGTCCTGATCATAAAATCAAAACATAAAAACAGAATCAGCGCAGACGTTATCTGATTAATGACCATGTTTCGCTGACCATGTGTTGATAAAGAAAGCTGGTGATCACCAAGAAGTTTAAAATCGCTTAGTATCAGTGCCACCATTAACGCCATGGGGAGAAAAACAAACGTCCATTTCCATACTTTCTGTGAATCATCAAAGATCATATAGGCAATGATGATCATGGGAAAGAAATATACAAAAGCCACCCGATCGGGAGGAATCACCGAGCACATTACCGTGAGTAGTCCATTCAATAATAATAGGAGTATAACACGCGAAGGAACGGGGCGGCCCAATTTGTTGAAAACAAAAGCGACTATAATGACAATAAAAAGTAAAAAGTCCATCAAGGGGATGGGGGCTATACCCTGATCGAGCACATCTTTGATAAAGGTAAAAAAGGCAACGGCAGCTGCCATGACCAGAATCCGGGAGTACAACACGTTTCTGCGGGCAGAGAAAAAATCCTCGGTGGAAGCGGGGGCATGTATGCCAAAATATAAACTTGCGTTTTTAACTAAATCTCTCATTACTTCTCAACCACCAATCAATAGATTAAAATCAAACTTCAAAGAAAGTCTAATAAATCCGCTTCCTTGTTATCTTGCGATTCAATACTATGAAAAAATTTCTTTCCGCCCTTCTTGTTCTATCCGGTTCGCTCTTATCAGCCCAAATTCAACTTTCCAATAAGGCAGAAATTTCCATCATTACCTGTGGGCCAACTCAGGCCGAGTTGTATTCCGCATTTGGGCATAGTGCCATTCGTGTTTACGATTCGTTGAACCAGATAGACGCTGCGTATAACTATGGATTATTTTCATTCGATCAACCTAATTTCTATTTGAATTTTGCCCGTGGCAGTTCGTTCTATATTCTTGGTGTGCAGTCGTACCCTGATTTCAGATACACCTATATCTATTACAATCGTTCTCTTCACGAACAAAAACTCAACCTCACACCAGAGCAAAAGCAAAAGGTCTTTGACTTCCTGCAATGGAATGCACTGCCCGAAAACAGAAGTTATCGCTACGATTACTTTTATGACAACTGCGCTACGCGTGTTCGCGATGTATTCGATAAAACCTTGAAAGGTGAGGTGAAGTTTGATAGTACTTACATCAAAACCGATTATACGATCCGTAACCTCACCGATCTCTATTTGCAACAACAGCCCTGGGGCGACCTTGGCATTGACATCTGCCTTGGCTTACCAATGGACAAGAAAGCTTCTCCTTACGAATACATGTTTTTGCCTGATTATATCGAGTCGTCCTTCGATCATGCGACCATCAATGGCGAACCTCTGGTAAAAAGAAAAATCAGTGTCTATGAAGCCGCAGCCAAACCGGTTGAAAGCCTGCCCCACCCATTCCTTGTATTTGGCATCTTCTTATTGGTCACTGTCGTTATCTCTTTCTTCGATTGGAAAAAGAAAAAACTATCGAAGTGGTTTGACCTGATTCTGTTTACTGTTTTGGGATTAGTGGGGGTAGTGCTTTTGTTGCTGTGGACATCTACCGATCATAAAGCAGCAGCCAGCAATTTCAATTTACTGTGGGCATTGCCTACACATCTATTAGTATGGGGATTATTAAAGAAGGCTCCCTCTGTCTTTATCAAAAACTACTTTTTAGTTGCCGCTATTATCACCGGATTATTATTGATCACGTGGGCTATTCTGCCACAGCAAATCAACGTGTTCTTAGTTCCTCTTGTGGTTGCCATCCTGGTGAGGGCGGCTATTATCTATCATCATCTGCGATTAAAATAAACCCATAGAGAACGACTTCCTGCCGACAACCGTCATATAAATTCCTTTTGTTTTTCTCATTGCTATAACTTCCTTTACATAAAAGCTAATCCATGTCGGAGAAAAGAAAGTTTGGTTTTGAAACCCGGATGCTTCATGCCGGGCATATCCCTGATTCGCATACCGGAGCGCGCGCTGTTCCGATCTATCAAACAGCCAGTTATGTTTTTGATAATGCAGATCATGCGGCATCGCTGTTTGAATTAAAACAATACGGAAACATTTATTCGCGTATCAGCAATCCTACCAATGCCGTGTTTGAAGAACGCATGGCTTCACTGGAAGGAGGCACAGGAGCGGTGGCCGTATCGAGCGGGCAATCCGCCCAGATGCTCACCATGATGACGTTGCTCAATCCGGGTGATGAGATCGTTGCTTCATCGCATTTATACGGTGGTACGTACACCCAATTCGAGCATACCTTCAAAAAGCTTTCGCTGAAAGTGACCTTTGTAGATCCTTCCGACATTGCTAACTGGGAGAAAGCCATCACCCCCAAAACAAAAGTGCTGTATGGAGAAACCATTGGTAATCCTGCGGGCAGTATTTTTGATTTTGAAAGTGTATCCGCATTAGCGAAAGCGAACAACATACCTTTAGTCATTGACAACACACTGGCTTCGCCCTACCTCTGCCGACCAATGGAATGGGGTGCCGATATTGTATTGCATTCCGCTACCAAGTTCATCAACGGACAAGGCACCGCCATTGCCGGAGTGGTTGTTGAGTCAGGAAAGTTTGATTACACCCATTTCCCTGCGGTATCAGCACCATCTATACCGTATCACAACCTGAACTTCTATGAAACGTTCGGGCATTATGGTTTTCTGATGAAGCTGCGTGCGGAAACATTGCGCAACACGGGTTCGTGCTTATCTGCGTTCGATGCATTTTTATTGATACAAGGGTTACAGACATTATCCATTCGCATGGATCGCCATGTGCAGAATGCGTTGGCCATTGCTACTTTCTTAAAGCAACATCCTATGGTAGAGTGGGTGAACTATGCCGGCTTGCCCGATCATCCGCATCATGAGCGTGCTAAGAAGTACTTACCCAAAGGAGCAAGCTCCGTTTTTGCTTTCGGATTGAAATCGAAAAACAATAACGCCCGCGAAACAGGCAAGAAGTTTATCGAAGCACTTCAGATCTTTTCACACGTGGCCAATCTTGGTGACAGCAAAAGCCTGGTGATCCATCCGGCCTCCACCACGCACCAGCAGCTTTCCGATGAAGAGTTGAAGAGAGCCAAAGTGAACCCTGAACTGATACGAATTTCTGTAGGAATAGAAACAACTGACGACTTAATATGGGACTTGGAACAAGCCTTTCATGCGATATCTCAATGAACACTAACCTTAGTGCAGAAGAGAGAAATAACTACCAGAACACCGATACCATCCGAAGACTACTGAACACTTCGCGCAACATTGCCATTGTAGGACTGTCGGACAAGAAAGAACGCGCCAGCAATTTTGTTGGCTCCTATCTTTTATCCGAAGGATATAACGTCATTCCTGTCAATCCATTGAAGCAGGAAATCCTGGGACAGAGATGCTATCCGGATTTAAAAAGTATTCCTGTTCCTGTTGATCTGGTTGACATCTTTCGCCGACCCGATGAATGCGTGAACATCGTTAAAGAAGCCATCGAAATAAAAGCGAAGGCGGTATGGATGCAGCTGGGGATTGTCAATCGTGATGCCGCCCAACTGGCTCTAGACAACGGACTGATGGTGGTGATGGATCGCTGTATAAAAATGGAGCACGGCCGCTTTAGTGGAAACCTTCATTGGGCGGGAATGAATACAGAGATTATTACAGCGAAGAAGGCAAGTAGGTTTATTTAAAATTATTGTATGAATTGGTGTGTCTTTCTATCTTAGAAGAGATGCTACTAATTAAACAAGTCCTCTACTATTTTTTCAAGCTTCCATTCATTCTTTCAATTGGAATAGCCGCCTACTTAAGCGGGGATGAGACGAATCAAATTGCCCTCTTTATTATGGCTTGGTGTTTTATTTGGTATTTGATTCTTGCCGTAAAGGAAAGATCTTATTCATTCTTTGGATATTTCTATTTATCAATCCTCTATTTGATTGGAGCGCTTGTGGTAAATGTATTTCTTGATGATGCCCCTGAAAAAAATGAAGGTTCTCCACCTTTTGATGGAGAACCTTGAAAGGCAACAAAATATTTTATGCCTTAGATATGAATTGGTCTATTCGCAGTAGCTGCCAAGCAAGCTTCCTTCACTGCTTCCATATAGGTGGGATGCGCGTGCGACATTCTGGATACATCTTCTGCAGATGCTCTGAACTCCATCGCTACTACACCGGCAGCAATCATATCGGCAGCACGAGCACCAATGATGTGCAAGCCTAAGATCTCATCGGTATTTTTATCCGCCAGTACTTTTACCAAACCATCCAGGTCCATTGAGGCCCGCGCACGACCCAATGCTTTGTAGGGGAAGCTTCCGGTTTTGTAAGCACGTCCATCTGCCTTCAGTTGTTCTTCGGTGGAACCAACGCTGGCCACTTCTGGCCAAGTGTACACCACTCCAGGAATTAAATTATAATGAATGTGTGGCTTTTGTCCGGCTATGGTCTCTGCCACATACACACCTTCTTCTTCGGCCTTGTGTGCAAGCATTGCTCCGCGCACTACATCACCAATGGCATAGATGTTATCTACTTTGGTTTTCAGATGATCATCTACCGGAATTTTTCCCTTATCCAGCTCGATACCAATCTTCTCCAGACCAAGTCCATCCGTATAGGGTCTGCGACCTACACTGACCAGACAGTAGTCACCTTTCAGTTCAATAGCTGCACCACCGTTCTTTGGCTCGGCTTTCACCACTACTTCTTTTCCTGTGTTTTCTACCGCCGTCACTTTGTGACCAAGATAAAAATCCATACCCAGCTTCTTCGTTGATCGAAGCAACTCTTTACCCATAGTACCATCCATGGTTGGAATAAGGCTGTCCATAAATTCAACTACAGAAACCTTGGCACCAATGCGTGCATATACCGATCCTAACTCCATTCCGATGACACCTCCACCGATAATAATCATGTGTCTGGGGATTTCTTTCAGCTCCAATGCCTCCGTGCTCGAAATGATTCTCTTCTTGTCAAATGGAGCAAAGGGAAGTGGGGTGGGCTTGGATCCTGTTGCAATAATTACTTTCTCGGTGGTGATGGTTGTTTCCTTGCCATCCTTACCCGTAATCCGGATCGTATTCTTATCGACAAACGATCCGACACCGGTATGTACTTCGATCTTGTTTTTCTTCATCAGGAAAGCGATACCATCCACGTTGGACTTCACCACACCTGCCTTGCGATTGATCATCTGGGTGATGTTCGCTTTCGGTTCTGAAATATCGATGCCGTGTTCTTTGAACGTATGTGCTGCATTATGAAAGTGCTCCGATGAATCCAGCAGTGCTTTGGATGGAATACATCCCACATTCAGACAAGTACCTCCCAGCGTATCATACTTTTCGATGATGGCCGTTTTAAAACCCAACTGTGCAGCACGAATGGCTGCGACATAACCTCCGGGGCCGGAGCCAATAACGGTGACGTTGTATTGCATAAATAATTAAGCTTTTATTAATTCTTTCAATTTTATTAGTGTCGAGTGATTAGATATTGTGGAGAAAAAGTCAATCATTCTTCTTCTCTTACTCAAATTTCTTTCTATTCTAAGCATGTCATGAAGAGCTTCTCTATTCATCGACAATCCAAATTCAGTGAATAAATCTATATTTCGCTCTCTCGCCAAGTTTATCGTTAACACCTCAAGATCAGGTTTAATAACGATCAGATGATTATTTGTTTGGGGATCGGTTACACAGAAAAGGTGTTTATCCGAATAACCTGGATTTAAGGAAAACAAATATTTCAGATAATCGTCTTTAGCAGCCCCTGGATCTTCATCAATAAAACCAATAGCATTGACTGACTTTTTTAACTTTCTACTAACATTACTTCTGCCATTGGAATGTCCGCCACTCAACTCTTTTGAGGTTACTCCTAAAAATCTCAGGAATGATTCGTCAGCATAACATTCAAAATACATCATGCCTCAAGGAGCTTATCAAAGTTTAAAAATACATCTGCACTGAGATTCAATATCTCTTCTGTTCCCCGCTGAGAAAGAGTAGTGGCATTTGTCTGATAATTATCCATCCTAACCAAGTTCACTGACAATTCAGATAAAGGAGTTTTTTCTATAACCGATTGTAGAAAATATGGATTATGAGTTGTTATGAAATACTGTCTATTCGGATCTAATGCTATTTTTTCGGCAAGGAACTTAGTGTAGTAAGGAAATACATTTGACTCAGGTTCCTCAAGAATAATTGTCGTGTCTTTCTTATTCGTATCAATAG
The DNA here is from genome assembly GCA_023251155.1 of Flammeovirgaceae bacterium. Classification (GTDB taxonomy): domain Bacteria; phylum Bacteroidota; class Bacteroidia; order Cytophagales; family Cyclobacteriaceae; genus ELB16-189. The sequence continues at coordinate 129,099 of JAHEZH010000002.1, forward strand.
CTGAGACATAAAAGATAATTCTTTGAATAGTATCGGAAATAAGATGATAAGGATACGTGGTCAATACATTATTTTGTTCTTTAGAGACTTCAATTTCAGAGGTAACAGGTCTAAGACTTAGCTTAAAGTTAGTCTCTTGAATTAAATCGCTAACCTTTGCCCTTACTTCTTTATTGGTTTGAAGTATAGCAAACAAATTTTTTCCGTGAGGTGGAATCAAAAAGTCGTAAAAATCGCTATCAAATTTAGACAAGGATTTAAAGAAATAGGGATGTATTCCAAAATCTAAACTTGCTCCTTGACTACTAAAAACAGTATCCGTTAATGTTCCTAAAAAATCTCTCTTAAAGCTATCGTCCAAATCGAACGAGAGTTTAAGATTCCTGTCATAACTAATCGTACATGTCTTACGATCGGCTATTAATTGAATTATATTCGATAAATCATTCTCGAAAAAGAGATTACTTAGATTATTAGTCCTTATTAACCCATCTGTTTTCATTTCCAATGGAAATGAAAACAGACCTAAAGCCTCTAACAAATTGGATTTCCCCACATTAGGCTCACCAATAAAAAGATTAACACGCTTACAATCTAATTGCAAGTCCTTAATTGATTTGAAATTTTTAATGGTGAGATTCTTTATCATCAAAGCATGGATTAAACACCCAGAATCAATCTTCCCGGATCTTCCAGTAATTCTTTTACTCTCACCAGGAAGCTTACCGACTCTCTTCCATCAATAATACGGTGATCATATGATAGTGCCAGATACATGATTGGACGAATAACGATTTCACCATTCTTCGCTACCGGACGCTCTACAATATTGTGCATACCCAATATCGCTGATTGTGGCGGGTTCAAAATGGGTGTTGACATCATGGAACCAAACACACCTCCGTTGGTAATGGAGAAGGTACCTCCCTGCATCTCATCGATCGAAAGCTTGCCGTCACGCCCTTTAGCCGCCAGGCGGATAATTTCATTTTCAATCTGATCAAATGATAATGACTCGGCATTGCGGATAACAGGAACAACCAATCCACGCGGAGTAGATACAGCGATCGACACATCACAATAGTCATGGTATACAATCTCATCCCCATTGATCTGCGCATTCACGGCAGGGAATTCTTTCAACGCCACACACACTGCTTTGGTGAAGAAAGACATAAAGCCTAAGCCCACACCATATTTCTCTTTGAATTTGTCTTTGTACTTCGAGCGAAGATCCATCACGGGCTTCATGTCTACTTCGTTGAACGTAGTCAGCATGGCCGTTTCATTCTTCACAGAAACCAATCGCTTGGCAATCGTCTTGCGAATGGACGTCATCTTCTCGCTGCGCTTGTTACGGCTTCCGCCCGATGCAATTACCGGAGGAGCTGCCGGAGTAGCCGGCTTCGATTCTTTATTTACCGGTGCTGCCGCTTTTGCATTTACTGCGTCCTCTTTGGTGATACGGCCACCTACACCTGAACCACTTACTTGCGAAGAAGCTATTCCTTTTTCATCCAGAATTTTTGCTGCTGCCGGTGATGGGTGTCCTGCGGCATAAGTTGTCGACTCACCAGATGTTGATTGCTTTTCAACAGGTGCATCCTTTTTGGTTTCCGCAACAGGAGCCCCGTCTGTAATTTCAATCTTGCAAATCAACCCACCAATAGGCAATGTCTCTTTTTCTTTGGCTACAATACGAAGGATACCGTTCGCTTCAGCCGGCAACTCAAAAGTGGCTTTGTCCGACTCTACTTCGGCAATTACTTCATCGAGTTTTACAAAGTCGCCATCTTTCTTCAGCCAGGTAGAGATGGTCACCTCTGTGATCGATTCGCCTACCGCAGGCACTTTCATTTCTTTTATTCCGCCAGTTGATTTCATGGGTTGAGTTGTTGGTTCAGCTGCCGTCTTCACCGGCTCCGTTTTCGTTTCCGTTTTTGCAGCAGGGGTGGATGCTCCGCCAGCATCAGCAATCTCGCAGATGGCAGTACCGATCGGCACTACTTCACCTGCCTGCTTCAATATTTTCAATGCTCCAGCCTGCGGAGCAGTTAATTCAAAAGTGGCTTTGTCTGATTCCAGTTCGGCAATTACTTCATCCATCTTCACGATGTCACCTTCTTTCTTCAGCCAGTTGGCAATCGTCACTTCGGTGATCGATTCTCCTACAGTGGGTATTTTTACTTGTTGTGCCATGTGATCTTATTATTTAGTAGTAGATGAATCTGTTTTTATTCCCAGCGCATCGTTTACAATACGCTCTTGCTCTGCCTTGTGTACTTTGGAATAACCGGTAGCTGGCGAAGCACTTGCCTTGCGCGATACAAATTCCATTTCCTGCTTTGGCATCATGCGTTGTATGTATGACAGCGGACCCATGTTGGCAGGCTCTTCCTGTGCGTAAACAACGGTAGCTCCTTTGTATTTTTTCAATACGGCATTCAATTGTTTTTCAGGGAAAGGATGCAATTGCTCAATCCGAACGATGGCGGTATCTTTTGATTTCTTTTTCTCCACCAGGTCGTAGTACACTTTACCAGAGCAAAGCACTACGCGCTTTACGTCCTTGGCCGTCACGCTTTCATCATCAATTACTTCTTTGAATGATCCCTTGATGAAGTCTTTCAAAGGAGAAATCACCGCGGGATGACGAAGCAATGATTTAGGTGAGAACACAATACAAGGCTTGCGGAATTCCCAGGTTACCTGTCTTCTCAACAAGTGGAAGATGTTTGCCGGTGTAGTCGGGTTAGCCACTACCATGTTATACTCGGCTGACAACTGAAGGAATCGTTCCGGACGGCAGCTGCTGTGCTCAGGGCCTTGTCCTTCATAACCGTGTGGCAATAACATCACCACGCCATTCTGGCGTTGCCATTTCGATTCGGCACTGGAGATGAACTGATCAATCATCACCTGCGCACCGTTTACGAAATCGCCAAACTGCGCTTCCCATATGACCAAGGCATACGGTGAAGACATAGAGTAACCGTACTCGAAGCCCAACACCCCAAACTCGGAAAGCAAGGAGTTATAGATATGAAGTTCGCGCTGATCTTTATCGATATGATCCAGTCCGCAATACGGCTCGTTGGTGTTTGCATCAAAGAAGTACGCATGACGGTGAGAGAACGTACCCCGCTTCACATCTTGTCCGGACATACGCACGGGAGTGTTCTCTGTCAGCAACGATCCGTAAGCAAGTAATTCTGCTTCGGCCCAACCCAATGTTTTGGTTTCAAAGAAAGCAGCCTTACGGTCTTTCAACAGTTTTTCAATCTGCTTCAGTGGCTTGAATCCTTCCGGAATGGTTGTCAGTGCGTTCGCTACTTTATCGATTGTCTCCTGCTTCACACCGGTCTCCGGTGATTGATCGAAGTCTTCCGGTTTTGCTCTGCGCAATTTCAGCCATTCTTCTTCAATCTTCTGTGGTTTGTAAGGAAGTGGCTTTTGCTTCACTTCATTCAATCGGTCCTGCAGCTGATTGCGGAAGCTTGAATCCATCTCATCTGCCATCGCCGCATCTACATCACCACGCTCTACCAAACGCTTGACATACACCTCGCGTGGGTTCGGATGCTTCGCGATGAGATTGTATAATTTTGGCTGAGTGAATTTAGGTTCATCACTTTCATTATGGCCATGTCTGCGGTAGCAAAGCATATCAATGAAGATATCCTTACCGAATTTCATGCGATACTCTACGGCCAGCTTCGAACAGAAGTTTACCGCTTCTGCATCATCCCCATTGACGTGAAGCACCGGTGCGTCAATGATCTTGGCTACATCGGTACAGTAGATGGCTGTACGCGCATCATCATAATCGGTAGTGAACCCTACCTGATTATTGATCACAAAATGTATGGTGCCTCCGGTGTTGTAACCGGGAAGTCCTGACATTTGTACAATTTCATAAACGATACCTTGTCCCGCCAGAGCAGCATCACCGTGAATAAGGATGGCCATCGCTTTGCTCAGGTCTTCACCATATTCATCATCAATCTGTCCACGGGTATAACCTACTACCAGGGGATCTACTGCTTCTAAGTGCGAAGGGTTTGGTGTCAGCTTTACATAAATCTTATTTCCTGAAGGGGAGGAAGTATGTTGACTGGAATAGCCCAGGTGGTATTTCACATCACCGTCACCCATGGTCAGGTCAGGATTCACATTACCTTCAAATTCGGTGAAGATCTGTTCGTAGGTCTTACCCAATATGTTTGAAAGTACATTCAAACGACCACGGTGCGCCATACCGATCACTACTTCTTTCACACCCAACTCTGCCGAGTTATTGATAATTGTGTCCAGTGCGGGGATCGTGTTTTCGCCTCCTTCGAGGGAGAAACGTTTCTGACCAACAAACTTGGTATGCAGGAAGTTTTCAAACACCACCGCTTCATTCAGTTTGCTCAATATGCGTTTCTTCTCTTCTATTTTAGGATTGTAGGCATAGTACTCACGCTCTATCTTATTATAGAGCCATGCCCGGATATCATCGTTGCGGATGAAGTTATACTCAAAGCCAATAGGGCCAAGGTAAAGTGCATTGAGTTTTTTGATGATCTCGCGCAAGGTAGAACGCTGCATTCCGATCTCGGCCGCCACATCAAATTCGGTATCGAGGTCCGCATCTGTTAAACCTACACCTTTGTGATCCAGGTTTACATTGTGATTTCTGCGCTCACGCACCGGGTTGGTTGCTGACTTCAGGTGACCGAATGAACGGTATTGAAAAATCAGGTTTCTTACCTGCGTCTCTTTAATAGAGGCCGTGTCGGTAGAAGAAAGCGCTGTGGGAGTGCCAGCACCGTTTCCATTTCCCTTTTCCCCATAGCGCTGAGAAGAGAAATCGTAACCTTCGAAAAATTTCTGCCAGGTGACATCAACAGATGAAGGATCTTGCTTGTAATTTTGGTAGAGCTGGTCCAGGTAGCTCACATCCGCATTCGATATATAGGAGTATTTGTCCATACGACTTTTTTACTTTTTTAGAAAAGTGTGACGAAGGTAGAAAACGGTTGTAAATTACAAAAACCTGATAATCGGGTAAGCAAATATACAGTTCATCCGTTTAAATTACGCCCAATTTGAGCGGTTCTGTGCTAAGCCACTTCGTCTGCCTGCTCTGTTAAGAGCCCACGGATTATCTCACCCGGGAAGCAATCTTCACAATCCTTCAGGTGCTCATTGCCAGATTATTAAAATCCCTTACATTTGCAGTCCAAAAAACCGGACGTGATCCGGCTAAAAACAAGAAAAATGGCTGTTAAAATCAGATTGGCCCGCAGAGGCCGCAAAAAATTGTCGCTCTATGATGTAGTAGTAGCCGACGCAAGAGCACCACGTGATGGTAAGTTCATTGAGAAAATCGGTACCTACAACCCACTAACAGTACCTGCGACCATCGTTTTGGATGATCAGAAGGCATTTGAATGGGTAATGAAAGGTGCCCAGCCTACAGATACCTTGAAGGCGATGCTTTCCTACCGCGGCATCATGTTGAAAAAACACCTTCAGATTGGTGTGATCAAGGGTGCTATCACTCAGGATCAGGCCGATGCCAAGCATGCTGAATGGGTAAAATCAAAAGAAACCAAGATCCAGGGCAAGAAAGACAATCTTTCTAAGTCTAAGGAAGATGCTGCTAAAGCCCGCAAGGCTGCTGAAACCAAGGTGAAAGAAGCCCGTGCTGAAGCGATCCTTGCAAAACAGAAAGCTGCTGCCGCTGCTGCGGAGGCCGCTCCTGCTGCTGCCGAAGGCGAAGCTTCTGCTCCCGCAGAAGAAACTCAGGCTTAATAGTTAAAAGTTTAATTTGATGCCAGTTCTGAGCCTATCGGAACTGGCATTTTTTATTGAAATATCGTCGATGACACTACAGGAGAGTTTTAAGATCGGATACATTGCCAAGACCCATGGACTGAAAGGAGAAGTGACCATTCAGCTTACACCCGAGTGTCCTGATCTGGAAGAAATCACCACGCTGTTCATTGAAAAGAACCAGAATCTGATTCCTTACTTCCTGGAAGCGGTATCCATGAAAGGGGATAAAGCGTTCATTAAACTGGAAGATGTGAACACGATTGAACAAGCCGGTGATTTGAAAGGCTGTAGTCTCTATCTCCCCAAAGCAGAACGGGAGAAGCTGGGCCGTGGTGAATTTTATAATGATGAAGTTATCCACTTTGAAGTAATCGATTCGGAAGCGGGAGCAATCGGATTAGTAACCGAAGTATTTGAAAGCGGACCCAATCGTTTTTTGATGATTGATCACCATGGAAAAGAAGTAATGATTCCATTGAATGGTCCTTTTATTAAAAGCGTGAACAAGTCGAAGAAGAAAATCAGTGTAGAGTTGCCGGAAGGCTTTCTGGAGATTTGATGTTTTGCGTTCAGAATTTAAGATTCAGCATTGTCCATTAACCGGGATCTGGATCTTCACTGAACACCTGTTAAAAATATCATTTCGGGCTGTAGGGACACAGACCGAGGAAAGAACGGAGAAGTGTTGAGGTAACGAAAGGGGCTGGAGACGTTAATCGTTAATAAAAAACAAAGCGTTAATAAAAAGCCTCTACTTTTCTCTTTTAAACTATTAACTGCAAACCATGCGTATCGATATCATCACCGTGCTACCTCGCTTGTTAGAAAGTCCTTTCAATGACTCTATATTAAAAAGAGCACAGGACAAAGGACTGGTAACCGTGAAGGTGCACGACCTGCGTGAATATGCTCACAATAAACATCGCTCCACGGATGATTATGCTTTTGGGGGTGGTGCCGGTATGGTGATGACGATTGAGCCGATTCATCTTTGCATCCAAAAACTAAAAGAAGAGCGCACCTACGATGAAGTAATCTACATGAGCCCGGATGGTGAGATGCTGACGCAATCGATCTCCAATCAGATCAGCCTGCAGCAGAACCTGATTCTCCTCTGCGGCCACTATAAAGGAGTAGATGAGCGGGTGCGCGAACATCTGATCACCCGTGAAATCAGTATTGGCGACTATGTATTATCTGGCGGAGAACTTGCCGCAGCCGTTTTGGCAGACTCTGTCATTCGCCTGCTTCCGGGAGTTTTATCGGATGAAACTTCAGCGCTTACGGATTCTTTTCAGGATGGGTTGGTAGCTCCGCCCGTCTACACCCGTCCGGCTGAATACAATGGCTGGAAAGTTCCGGATGTATTATTATCTGGTCACTCTGGCAAAATAGAAGAATGGAAACACGATCAGGCACTGGAAAGAACCAGGAAAAGAAGACCCGGATTGCTTAAACTTTAAAGATTAATAGTGGCGTGTGCATCGCAATGTGATCGAAGTCCACATCCTTATGTAACAGTTCAAGGCGATAGCTGATGGCATAATGGGCAATCAGGCTTCCATAAGCCTATCATTTATTTCCACGTTTGTTCTCAGATATTATGGCTTTATGCCTTTACACACAAATTTTACCTATTTATACACAAATCTACGGTCATTAAAATAGTTGGCCCGTATTTTCAATTTCAGACTTCTTACCCTATATTTGCAGTCCATTTTAAAAAACCGAAGTGTCATGGCGGACCTAATAAAATTCGTAGAGCAGGAATTAGCAGCAAAAAGAGCTGATCTTCCATCTTTTAAGGCTGGCGATACGATCAACGTACACGTAAAAATCAGCGAAGGAAATAAAGAACGTGTTCAGCAATTTCAAGGTGTTGTTCTCTACCGCAGAGGTTCTGGCACTAACGGTGAGTCTTTCTCCGTTCGTAAGGTATCTAATGGCGTAGGTGTAGAGCGTATCTTCCCTATCCTTAGCCCTAGCATCGATAAAATCGAAGTATTGAAACTTGGAAAAGTACGCAGAGCGAAGTTGTACTACATGAAGGGTCGTCACGGCAAGTCAGCTCGTATCAAGGAAAAATTAGCAGTAAACGGCAAAGGATAATTTCCTTTCCTTTTTATAGAAAAACCCATTTTGGCTTTGCCGGAGTGGGTTTTTTATTTTCAATTTTTCACCCCTTCACTGAAAATGACCGCCTGAAACTGCGGCAGGCACAACTTTGCATGAGTTAGCCTATACTTCTATATTTGCCGCTCACCTGAAAAGAGAACATGGCTAAAAATACCATTGCCGAATTACTTGGAAAGGATGCCGAGCGTCTTCTCACCCATCAGTGCAAAACCATTTCCAAAGAAGCGATTCACTTACCGAAGCCTTCATTTGTGGATGACATTTTTATACCGTCGAACAGAAATACGCAGGTGATCCGCAGCCTTCAAACACTATTCGACAATGGCCGACTGGGTAAAACCGGTTTTCTTTCCATCCTGCCGATCGATCAGGGGATAGAACACAGTGCCGGAGCATCGTTTGCCAAAAACCCGATCTATTTTGATCCTGAAAATATACTGAAGCTGGCCATAGAAGGGGGTTGCAATGCAGTAGCCACTACTTTTGGCGGGCTTGCACTCAACGCCAGAAAATACGCTCACAAAATTCCCTTCATAGTAAAGATCAATCACAACGAACTGTTGACCTATCCCAACAAGGCCGACGAGATCATGTTTGGCTCCGTACAGGATGCCTGGAATATGGGTGCGGTGGCCGTAGGTGCTACTATCTATTTCGGATCGGAAAACGCGACACGCCAGATACAGGAAGTATCGGCTGCTTTTGAAAAAGCACATGAGCTGGGCATGGCTACTATATTGTGGTGCTATACACGCAATAGTGCGTTCAAGAAAGACGGTGTGGATTATCACGTATCGGCCGACTTAACCGGGCAAGCCAATCACCTGGGGGTAACTATTCAGGCAGACATCATCAAACAAAAGTTACCTGAAAACAATGGTGGCTACAAAGCACTGAATACCGGAGGAAGTACTTACGGAAAACTGGACGAACGCATTTATACTGAGTTGACCACCGACCATCCTATTGATCTTTGCCGCTATCAGGTAGCCAATTGCTACATGGGCCGTGCAGGATTGATTAACTCTGGCGGTGAATCGAAAGGAGCAAGTGACATGGCTGATGCTGTGCGCACAGCAGTCATCAATAAACGTGCTGGTGGTATGGGATTGATCTCTGGACGTAAAGCATTTCAGCGCCCTATGAAGGAAGGAGTAGAAATCTTGAATGCGATACAAGACGTGTACCTGGACAACTCAATAACCATTGCCTAACCACTTTTATAACCCTGTGCTAAGGAGTGATTCCATTACCCCATTTTTAAATCTTCAAATTAACTAATTAACTATGCCATCCTGGTTCAAGCGTACCGATAAAGGAATTCAGACTCCGACCGAATCGAAAAGAGAAGTACCCGACGGACTCTGGTTTAAATCCCCGGCAGGAAAAATCATTCATACACGCGAGTTGAAAAGCAATTCGTACGTAGTGCCGGAAGAAGATTATCATGTGAAGATCGGATCGAAAGAGTACTTTGAAATTCTTTTTGATAACAACGAGTTTACCGAGCTGGATGCCAACATGGAGTCAGGCGACCCTTTGAAGTTTACGGATACCAAGCCTTACCCAAAACGTATTAAAGAATCGCAGGCAAAGACAGAACTGAAAGATGCTGTGCGCACTGCCTATGGCAAAATGAACGGGCTCGACCTGGTCGTTGCCTGCATGGATTTTACTTTCATCGGTGGATCGATGGGTTCTGTCGTGGGCGAAAAAATTGCACGGGCCATGGATCATAGCCTGAAGAACAAAAAACCATTTCTGATGATCTCCCGCTCGGGTGGTGCCCGCATGATGGAAGCCGGTTTATCCTTAATGCAAATGGCAAAAACGTCCGCCAAGATTGCATTACTGGACGAAGCAAAGATTCCTTATATCTCGTTGCTGACCGATCCTACCACTGGTGGTGTTACCGCATCGTACGCCATGTTGGGTGATTTTAATATTGCAGAACCGAATTCCTTGATTGGTTTTGCGGGCCCCCGCGTTATCCGTGAAACCATTGGCAAAGATTTGCCAAAAGGATTTCAAAGTGCCGAATTTGTGCAGGATCACGGGTTCCTTGATTTTATTATTGACCGCCGAAATTTAAAGATCCGCCTCACTACCCTTTTGAAGATGCTGCAATAAGAAGGCGATAAAATAAAAATACCGAAGGCGATGGAAACTATTCATCGCCTTTTTTTATCTCATTCCAGTAACCTTGAGTAGATTGTATCGGTATCCTATTCCTCGGTAGCTCTTTATAACCATTTTACTTATGATCCGGAATTATTTCAAAGTAGCATTGCGCAGCCTGGTGAGGCAGAAAGTGTACTCTTTCATTAACATTCTTGGTTTATCTGTAGGACTGGCGGCATGCCTGCTTATCGTTTTGTTTGTTACGGATGAGTTTTCTTACGATCGCTTTCATGAAAAAGGGGATTGCATCTATAAAGTAGTATTAGAACGGATTTATCCCAATCACTCTACGTACTACGCCACCATACCACACTCCTATGCCGAAGTAATGCCGGTTGATTTTCCGGAAGTAGAACAAGCGGTGCGCATGGTGGGCCCATTTGAAGACCAAATCATTCGCTACAAGGACGGTCGTGGTAATGAGACTAAGTTTGAAGAAGACTTTATGATGGCTGCGGATTCCAATTTCTTTCAAGTGTTTAGTATAAAGCTATTGAAAGGCGATGCAAACAAAGCATTGAGTGGGATTAATGATATTGTAGTGACAGAGGCGACCGCTAAAAGATATTTCGGTGAAGATGATCCTATCGGGAAAGTACTGGAAATCTTCGGCCAGAATTTTAAAGTAACTGGTGTTTGTGAAAATGTTCCTGGAAATTCTCACTTCAAATTTGAGTTCCTCGGAAAATGGAGTGAAGAGTTCTTTGGCAACAAGGACGAAAAGAATTTCACTTCCTTCTCCGCACATACGTATGTATTGGTGAAACCAAATGCCAGTGCCGCTGCGCTGGAAGCAAAGTTTCCTAAGATGGTAGACACTTATGCAGCCGCACAGATTGAAAGAGACTTGGGCAAATCGTGGGCGGATTATAGAAAAGAAGGAAATGGCTATCGTTATTTTCTTCAACCACTTACTTCCATACACCTTGATCCTACTCACCTGGAAGCGAAGACAAGTCCGGGAGGGAATCGTAACTATGTTTATTTTCTAATCGGCATTGCTCTACTTATTGTAGCTATTGCATGCATCAACTTTATGAACCTCGCTACGGCACGCTCATCCGAACGCGCCCGTGAAGTAGGTGTACGTAAAACGATGGGATCGGAACGTACACAACTGGTGACACAATTTTTAACTGAATCGATTCTATTAAGTTTGTCTGCAACCGTACTTGCTGTATTGCTCGTTATCATTGCACTTCCCTATTTCAACGATCTGGCTGCGAAACAACTTCATCTTACGTTTTCATTACCTATTGTAAGCGGGTTGTTATTGCTTGGAGTTATTGCAGGGTTGTTAGCTGGCAGCTATCCTGCTTTCTTCCTCTCTGCATTTAATCCGGTGATGGTGATGAAGGGCACATTCACCAGCAACTCAAAAGGTACCTGGTTGCGCAATGGACTTGTCATCTTTCAATTCTGGATTTCGATTGTATTGATTGTAGGTACATTAGTGATCTCTGATCAGATGGAATTTATGCAAAAACAATCGTTGGGGTATGACAAAGAACAGATGCTGGTAATTGAAAATGCCGGCAATCTTCAAAATAAACTGCAAACCTTTGTTGATGAACTAAAAGCGCTGCCAGAAGTAATAAAAGCAGGGAGTTCAGCAGCCAAGATTGGCAGCGAAGGAGGCAACTTCTTCGGAGCTCAATTTCAACCCGAAGGGTCGAGTGAAATACTCACAACTAAAACACTGATCATCGATGATGAATTTATGGAGACGGTAGGTTTTGAACTGGTGGATGGACGAGCGTATTCGAAAGACACCAACGATTCACTATCCATTATGATTAATGAGAGCTGTGTGCGCACGTTGGATATTAAAGATCCTATCGGCAAGCGCTTGATTCAAATGCAACGCACCCCAAACGGGAATGTAGCCATAAACTATACAATTATAGGTGTGATCAAAGATTTCAACTTTCAGTCGCTACGCGATCATATTACTCCGCTTACCATTCAGAGTAACGAAAGCTTTCGCAGAGGTGCAAATTTCGTTTATGTGAAGATCAAGACAGGTAAACTAACTGATGCAGTGGCCAAAGCAGAACAGCAATGGCGTACGTTTGTGCCTGACGTTCCGTTCAAATATCAGTTCCTGGATGAATCGATTAAAGCCAATTATGAATCAGAGCAAAGAGCAGGAACATTGTTTGGTCTATTCTCTGCACTGGCAATTGTCATTGCATGCGTAGGATTATTTGGACTGGCCGCTTATACCGCAAGCCTTCGCACAAAAGAAATTGGAGTGCGCAAAGTATTGGGTGCCAGTGTGGGAACGGTTGTCTTCTTGCTGTCAAAAGATTTCACCAAACTGATTTTAATTGCTTTTGTATTCGCTGTGCCACTTGGCTGGTATGTGATGAGTCAATGGCTGGAAAGCTTTGCTTACCGCACTTCACTTAGTATATGGACATTTATATTGGCCGGAGTAATTGCATTAGTCATTTCACTGCTGACCGTAAGCTATCAATCCATTAAGGCTGCCACGCGAAATCCGGTGAAGTCGTTGCGGTAATCATCAGGTTGTATTAGTCGTTAACGTTTAACTATAACTTATAGCTTACTCGGTAACAAACGAAATATTCCTTTTCAATCCTGATAACTTTGCCCGCTTCACCGCTGAATGTTTGAACAATGTACTGAACACTTCTTCGGTGATCTCGCGCCAATCGTTTTTCGTCATGTGCGACAATCCGGGAGCGGGCTCAAATTCCGGTTCGTTGTGGGGTTTAGAGAAACGATTCCACGGGCACACGTCCTGGCAGATGTCGCAACCAAAAATCCAGTTTTCAAATTTGCCTTTTACCCCGGCTGGTATTTCTTCTTTCAGTTCGATGGTGAAATAGGAAATACACTTGCTTCCATCTACCACATAAGGTTCGGTGATGGCATCGGTAGGGCAAGCATCCATGCAGGCAGTGCAGGTGCCGCAGTAATCCTTTACCGGGCCATCGTATTCCAGATCGAGATCGATAATGAGTTCGGCCAGAAAAAAGAAGCTGCCCATCTGTTTATTCAGTAATAAACTATTCTTACCTATCCAGCCTGCTCCGCTGCGTTGTGCCCAGGCGCGTTCCATTACCGGTGCAGAGTCAACAAAGGCACGGCCATGTACGTCACCGATCTCTTCCTGGATCAAGTGCATGAATTCCTTCAACTTCTCTTTAATAACAAAGTGATAGTCTTCACCGAAGGCATACTTGGCAATTTTCAGATCACTACCTTCATTGATGTCCTGCCTGGGATAATAGTTGTAAAGCAAACTGACTACCGATTTTGCTCCGGGAACAAGCAGCGTGGGATCAAGTCGTTTGTCAAAATGATTTTCAAGGTAGCTCATCTTGCCCTGATGGCCTTTCTTCAGCCACTCTTCCAGGCGAGGAGCTTCGTCTTTTAAAAATTCCGCTTTCGATATACCACAAAAACTAAAGCCCAGCTGCGTTGCTGTTGACTTAATGAAGTTAGTATAGTGGTGGCGATTACTCATTTCAATCTTCAATAGTGCTCGTTGTGTTCGTTGTGTTAAAGTATTCTGTTTCACCACTAAGTTCACAAGATAATACACCAGGTGCACAAGGTATTCCTAATCAAACAAGCCCAACCCCTTCGAAGCGGGAGGAACAATCTTCAAATGCTTATACGCTTTCTCTGTTGCCTCGCGGCCACGCGAGGTTCGTTTGAGGTAGCCTTCCTGGATCAGGAAGGGTTCGTATACTTCTTCAATAGTTTCGCCTTCTTCACCTACGGCTGTTGCAATGGTGGTTATTCCTACAGGGCCACCTTTAAATTTATCGATGATCGTAGAAAGGATGCGGTTGTCCATATCATCCAGGCCGTTGGCATCTACATCCAATGCTTTTAATGCCATTTGTGCAATGGCCATGGTGATGGTACCATCTCCTTTTATCTGGGCAAAGTCGCGCGTTCGTCTTAACAAATTATTGGCAATACGCGGTGTACCTCTACTTCTGCGCGCGATCTCGAATGCCGCATCATCATCAATGGGTGTGCCCAGTATTTTTGATGAGCGTTTTACAATGGTAGTGAGTAATGCGCTGTCATAATACTCCAGCCGTGCATTGATACCGAAACGTGCGCGCAGTGGTGAGGTGAGCAAGCCGGCACGTGTGGTCGCACCAATCAGTGTAAATGGGTTCAACCCGATTTGTACTGATCGTGCATTCGGACCCGAATCAAGCATGATATCAATACGAAAATCTTCCATTGCCGAATACAGGTACTCTTCTACAATGGGGTTGAGACGATGTATCTCATCAATAAATAAAACATCGTTAGTCTCCAGATTAGTAAGTAATCCTGCAAGGTCACTTGGTTTATCCAACACCGGGCCTGACGTAATTTTTATATTCGATCCCAGCTCATTGGCAATGATGAATGATAACGTTGTTTTACCAAGCCCGGGAGGGCCATGCAAAAGAACATGATCGAGCGACTCGCTTCGTTGCTTGGCTGCTTCAACAAAAATCTTGATGTTGTCCACTACTTTTTGCTGACCTGTAAAATCGGGAAACGAAAGCGGGCGTAATGCCTTCTCGATCTCTTTATCACTATTGTTCAGCCCTTCGTTATCGGCTTTTAAATAATCTTCGCGCATACAGTCCGAAAGGTAAGAAGACTTGGGAGAAGGTACGAATGACTCGGTACAAATTACAAAGCACAATTTCAGCAGGTAGAAAATAGCCGATGAAGATTTACCATTCGCCTGGTCACGCAGTAATGGGCGTAATGAACGCTTTCTCTAAATTGCGCGCATGAATCGGTTTGTACGATATACCTTACTTTTTATCCTCATCGCGTTTATCCCGGTAGCGGGATGCCGATACCTCAGCACCTCCGGAAGTGAGCCCATGAAAGCAGAAGGGCAAACGATGGGTACTACCTATCACATCACGTATTTCGATGAACAAAAGCGCGACTTCAGTAAATCCATCGACTCGCTCCTTGTACTTGTAAATAAGTCGATCAATACTTACGATCGCTCTTCCGAGATTACGTCTTTCAATACCGGTAAATCATTTCGTTTTACCCTTCCCTACTTTTTGCCACTGATTGAGAAGTCGCGGGAAGTATACACGGCTTCTGCGGGAGCTTTCGATCCTACGGTGATGCCTTTGGTAAATGCGTGGGGATTTGGACCGGCCAGAGAAGCGATGCCCGATAGCGCCTGTGTTGATTCATTGCGCCAGCTGGTGGGCTTCAATAAAATTGTATTCAATCAGGACAGTGTCTGGAAAAAAGACGCGCGCATGCAGCTGGACTTTGGCGGCATTGGTCAGGGCTATGGTGCTGATATAATCACCCATTTTTTGAGAGCAAAGGGAATTAAAAACATGCTGGTGGAGTTAGGTGGGGAAGGTATGGCATGCGGCATTAATCTAAAGAGCGGAAAGGCATGGGAACTGGGCATTTTGGATCCCAATTCCACGGAAGTGAATCAGTTTATGAAAGCCTATGTAATGCTTACGGACAGATCCTATACAACGGCAGGCACTTATTTCAATTACTATGAAGTAGACGGAAGAAAGTATGCACATACCATCGACCCCACTACCGGCTACCCCGCCCAGAACGAACTTTTGAGTGTATCGGTGTTTGCCACCGACTGTACTACGGCCGATGCCTGGGATACTGCCCTGATGGCGATGGGCAAGGAAAAAGCAATGGCAACACTTCAGCAACATCCGGAGATTGATGCATTACTTAT
>JAHEZH010000244.1 GCA_023251155.1 Flammeovirgaceae bacterium
GAAAAAATTTATATTTCAAAGTACAGCCACAAAACACTTGATCTGAAGAAGACAAAGATAGAAGTAATGGCGTTCAGCAAACTCACCGAAGTATTTCAGGATTTGTTCGGGTAAATGCTCACCGCAAATTCCAGAGATTTAATACAGGTATTTTTTTGTAGGGGAGGATCTGCAAACATCTGTATAATCTGCGGGAGAGAAATTCAGGTCATTTACTCAATAGATATTCGTTTTGTGGCTTCGCGTCCATAAACTACGGGAAAATACATCCATTCTGCTTTTGCAGGATTGATTTGATAGTGTCCTTTGTACCTGGGTTGTAGTTGAATGGAATACGTATACTTTCCTTCCTTCAACTTTTCACAATAGATTCTTGTTTCATGTCGGTCATACTCACGGTACACTTCACCATTTGACCAACTTTGATCTTTTGTGTCGTATGTGCACCCAGCTGGAATAGGCACGCTAATCATGACGTATTCTGCCTCTTTCTTTACTTCAAGAGTGATCTCCAAGGCGATGGGTTTCCCAGCTTTCAGTTTTGTCTTGTTGCTTTGCCATTGTGTTTGAATGCTAAAGTCCTTTGTTACTTCTTCCGGATTTTCATTCCAGCTTTCCTGATAAGCGGTGAAATAAACAGGTTCATTCCCTTTTTTAGTAACGGTGACGGATTGTATTTTACTTAGGCTGATTTCATAGGGAAACTGATTTATCATAAAGGTAGTGTCACCACTTATTTGTAGCGATGGAGGTTGCAAGTGCTGGTTGTTTTTTAACATGCCTGGTAAAATAACTTCGATGATCCGGGAGGATTCGTAGGTGTTGCTCCAAAAGTGATTTCTTTTTTCGATAAAATAATTACGAAGATGAAACAGATCAGGGTTATTTGGGTTCTGATGCTCCATCAATTGATAGACGAGTAACGTATTCTCTATGCTATTATTCCAAAGTGATTTTTTCTCTTCTCCCCAATACCAGTTGCTCTTAAGAGTTTGATGTTTTTGTTTTTCAATCCATTTCCAATCGGGGTTACGACCACTTTTTTGAAGGAGCTGCTGTGCAAGTAACTTGTAATAATTGGAATATAGTTGGTTTTTGGCTGCTAATGTATCGATGAGCTCTTTGGCCATTACCTGCTCTCCGGACTGAACGAGGAATAAAAATGTTTTGAGTTGCTCTTCGGGAGAAGATCTTCTTTCATCTGACCCGATCAGTAATTTTTTTACTCCGCTTCGATCATAAATTGCTTTATACTTTGATTTATTGGCTAAGTCTAATGCCTGGGCTACATGACGAGTTATCCATGCAGTACTTTTTCCGGATCCCCACCAACTCCATCCACCATCTTTATTTTGATTGGCAAGTAGTCTTTTGATTATTTTTTCAATCCATTGGTCATGTTCGAATTTCTTTTTGCGGAATTCACAAATGGATTTTTCTGCAAGCAATACCTTAAGCTTGGAAGCCAGCTGTTCGTTACATTCATACGGATAAGACTTTACGCCTTGTATTTCATTGGTCAAAACATCGAGTAAGTCGGTTTGCGCATATATTTTTATTTTTTCGTTACCGGAATTGAAATGAAGATTAAATACTGAATCAACAGGCAAGGCTACAAATACTCCGTGTGCTTCTTTTATTCCTTTGCGTAGCACAGTAATTTTTCGCTCCTCACCATCAAGATAGTTACCGTAGTCTGTTTCATATTTCATTAGCAAAGTATCAGGATTAGTTGCTGTGACTATCAGTGAATCGATCACGGAGGTTTTTATAAGTACAGTCTCTGTCTTTTTAGTTTTATTATTTATGGAAAAGGTTTTCCTGGCATGGATAGTATCTGATGTGTAGTTGGTGATTTTACCAATAGCCAGCAAGCTATCTCCCTGAATGAGAAAAGAAGGAATGGAGAGCTGTGCTACCAATGGCTTGAAAGATTGTATTTTACTTTTCGTTTCTCCGCTTTTTTTTCCTGAGGCCATACCGAGCACATGAATGTTCCATCCGGTTATATCATCAGGAAAAGTAGCTTTGAAGTGGGCCTTTCCTTCCTTGTCTGTTTTTAGCTTCGGTTGCCAGAAGGCATAATCTCTGAAGTTCTTACGCAACGAACTTCCTGGAGTGTAGTCAATGGATGAAGCTAAAGGTGCGTCAGGAAGTAGAGTTTGTAATAACTGATTTTTAGTTACTCCAGGTTTAGTAGATATGAGGATAACTCCATTGGAGCCACGCGAACCATAAAGGGCTATGGCTTGCTCTGATCGTAACACCTCAATAGATGCGATTCTACTCTTATCTACGTCATTCATAGGAGTGATCACACCATCTACAACTACCAGTGGATTTTCATTTTGTGCCATGGTCAATGCTCCACGAATACGTATAGCAATTGAATCTCTGGCACCGGGAGTGCCACTAATTTGCACTCCTGCTACCCTGCCTTGCAGCAGACTTGTAACGCTGGATACTGCTCCTGTTAATTCTCTTTTTGATTGAACTGCATAGCCCACGACCACCACTTCATTCAATTGTTTCACATCATTTGAAAGTTGAAAGTCAATGCGACTATGATCGCTGGTTTTAAATTCTTCTGTAATGAAGCCAATGAAAGAGAAAACAAGCACAGCATTGGGTGGACCATATATTCTGTATTCACCGCTCATGTCAGTTGTAGTACCGTTTGCTGTTCCTTTGAGGATTACATTCACTCCGGGGATTGCACTTCCATCTTCCGAAGAGGTAATTTTCCCCGAATACCATTTTCCTTCTGCATACTCTGTATAATTGGTTGACTGTGTATAATAATATTGTCGTATGTCTTGCATATCCTTCTGACGCTCAAGGGTGATATAATTGCTTTGCTGTACCCACGACTGTATTTTGCTGATTACTTTTTCACTAAATTCATCTTCCTGGTGAACAGCTTCATCCTCCAGGTTAATAAAAGTTCTTCCATGCTCTTGCACTAGTATTGGCTGTGGGCGTACATAACGTTTATCAGAATAGATAATAACTAATTGATATAATCCGGGAATCAATTCATTGAAGGTGCTGTGTGTTCCGGGGTAAATGTAGTATTCGTCAGGCAGGTTTAGATTAAGAATGAATGTGGCAAGTCGTTGGTTCGCATTTGTTTTATCTTTTATAGATAAGCTTCCTTTTTTGTTTGAAATAATATGATTGTCCGGATATGCTTTAAAAGTATAGCCTGACACCATATCTTGGTTATGCCAGTAAGTCTGTATGCTTTTTTCAGTTAGCACCTGATCATTAAAAGAAGCAGAAGCTTTTCGGAAGGGAAGCGGAAACCTGAATTCTTTATCTATCGTTTCGCGATCGATCATGTCAGGATAAAATGTGTACGATCTTTCAGGTTTTAAATTAAAGACGAGCTCAAAACCACTTTTATATTTCATCACTCCTGGAACAAATGGCCCCACCATTTCCATGTTTCGATATCCGTGCGAAGGCACACTGTTCAGAAGATGATAAAAATGACCTTGTTGTAAATATGCTTTGCGTTGGGTGTAATCACGGTTTACCCAAATGAAATGAGATCGTAACCGATTGGCCTCTTCATTAGTAAATGAATTCGATCTGCTTTCGGCAGTAGTATTGAAAGGGAGATTACTTTTGTCAAGGCTGATAATGGATTTCATCCCTTTAGCAGGTTTGAATTTTCTTACGGTAAGCAATGTATCAGCAAGACGAAGTTGAATCGTTAGCGTATCGTTATCATTACATCGGAATGAATAGGGCTCAACACCTTCTGACCCATAATAATATTTCAATTCATTATTAATATAGAGATAATATACTGGCTGTATTGTTCCGTCCTTTACCACATAAGGAGCTATCTGGGTTATACTGTCTTCAGCAGGTACATGCTGAGTGAAAACACCTTTATTAGGATATAGAAAATGATAGAAATCTATACTATCCAGCCCAAGTCTGTTTTTCCAGAAATGATACTTCAATACCTGTGTTACTTTTTTCTGATCGGTTTCCTTTTCATGGAATTCATTAAAAGCTTTTCGGCTTTTAAATCGTTCAAACTGTGGAGGAGTTGGAGTTTGTACACTTCCGAATTTCTTTGTGATGCTGTAGGCAGTGAGATCAACCTGATCCACAGGTTTTCCAAAAGCATCTTTCACATCAATGGAAAAATCAACAGTCTGTCCTGGGAAGACCGTGTAAGGATGATCAATTGAAATAGCGAGCTGTTTCTTTACAAAGGGCAAATCGTAATTTTGGTAGCGTGGTTTCCCAGCCCATAGGTATTGAATGGATAAGTAATAGTTTTTAGTGGGGTCTGCTTTTCGTTTTGTCTGATAAGTCTGACCATTACCCGTTTCTATGATTTTGTTCCCTTTGAAAAGTTGATAACGGAGCAAAAGTTTTCTGGGATTTCGAATGACAACAATAAGACTATCTTTATTCCTCTCAGACATAACATCTACCTGGTCGGTGATTGAATTGAGGTCAATAGTTTTGATTACTTTATTATTTTGAATTAGTTCAAAGTAGCTTGTAGACGGATTTATTTTTTCATGATGGGGAAGCGCAATAGATCTATCAATTGTTTTCTCTTGCTCCGAATTAAAGCCATGTAAAATATAAGTTCCTACAGGAAGCTTTGAAGAAAGTTGCAAAGAATCGTTTTCGACTTTCACATTAATCGCGGTGGTCTGCCGATCGTAATCCATATTTATGGTTTTTACCTGCCGCTCGTTGTCCGCATTAGTGAAGGCCACACTAACTTCACAATGCAGATTTGCGTTGGCAAATACGGAATCAGGAATATCTATTCTTGTATCCCCCAATGGATCTAGTTTCAGATTTTTAACCCATAAGGTATCTGGTATAAATGTGATTTTATCATAGAAGGTGTTCACGGATTTAGATAAAACGATGACTTCAGCTCGGATATCATACAGTGGCAGGTCATTACTGTCTGTTCCTTTTAGGGTAAGGGTAATGGGCGAATCTTTCTTTTTGCTCTTATCCTGAGATAACGTGTAATTATTTTGCTTCAATTCGTATTGTTCATAGTTGAACTGTTGATCAGGATAATTGTTACCCCGTTTATCCTCCAGATAGATAGATACTTGTTTATCGAGAGTGAGTTTTAAGCTGTCGTGTAAAACAAATTCGAATGCATACGCTCCCTTTGCATATGTATTTGCCTTCCCCATTTTTTTGCGTATGGATTTTGTAGCACCATAGCCATAGATGTAAACATCAAGTGGCTTGTTAATAGCTTTACCTTTCTTATTGACTACAAATGCTTTTATTCTTACCGTATCACCTGGTTTGTATTTCGGCTTGTTCAACACCATGTAACCACCAAAGGTTTTTTCATCAAAAATTTTCTTCATACGGTAATAGAAAGTTGGAGGTTGCATGTAGCCATATTGAATCATGCTCTTGACAGAGCGGGATACATACATGATAATTCCTGCCAGATGATTGATTGGAAATGTGCCTAGCACCCTTCGCTGCACCTGTTGGGGAAATGTGTTATTGTATTTTCTTGCGATCTCAAAAAAATTGAGATGTCCTTCGCGTTCTACTTTTATCCATCCCTGCCGGTTTGTTTTAGCTTGGCGATAGGCCTGATACTTTTCATTGAAAAGAACCTGATGATTTTTAATGAAAGGATGCTCACCTTTTAATTCATTTCCATCTTTATCCATTAAAATGAAGATTAAGTCTCGCTTATTGGTAAGAATGCCTATCAATATGTTGTTGACAGACTCCATTTCTATCTCAAGGTGTTCCTGATCTGATTTGATGAAAAGATAATGCCCTGTGGGTAGTTTTTTTTGATAGATAGAATCAGAAGGATAGAAGTCAATTAATGTATGAAAGAATGATTCTCCTATTTCTGCACTACTATTTTGAAGAATTCTTCCTGCCTCCTGATTTGTAATTTTATAAATGAAAGTGAAATGACTTCCGGTGCGTGAATGAACAATGTCTTGCGAATGGCCGAGAAGAAATTGGAAAATGAAAATACCGATTAAAATAAACCTCATAGTTACTTGAGTTTAGTATGGCTCCCTTGAAGCCCTCCCGTATGTAATACAAGCACTGTAGATCCTTTTCGGAATGTATTTTTTTTCATTTCTTCCAATACACCCCACAGCAGTTTTCCTGTGTACACGTGGTCGAGCGGAAGACCATACTCATGGTTTACTTTTTTGATGAACTCCAACAATTCTTCAGTCACCTTTGCATAGCCTCCGTGGTCATAAGATGTGAGCACATGCCAGTTTCCATAAGCTTCTGATGATTTATTTTTAATCCATTTTTTTATTTCTTCTTCCAAAAAACTTCCTCTCTTTAACGAAGAAACTCCCAAAATTTCCTTTTCGCCCTTGAAACCGTTAATTATCCCCGCCATCGTTCCTCCTGTTCCCACAGGTAAGCATAAATAATCAAACTCTATTTCCGTTAAGAGTTTCTCGCCGAGTTCCTGAGTTCCTTTCAAAGCAAGTTCATTGGTCCCTCCCTCCGGGATCAGATAAAAATCTCCGAACTGGTCATGAAGCTGTGCGATGAATTCAGGCGCTGTTTTTTTTCGGTAGACTTCAC
>JAHEZH010000128.1 GCA_023251155.1 Flammeovirgaceae bacterium
CATCCTATCGATAAAGTCAGTCAGCATATTCTGCTTCATATGAATAGTAACCTCACTGCAATGGCAAATGAGGTCGGCCTTGGCTTCAAACAATTTGAGCGAAAGTTCAAGGAACGGATGGGCGTAATGCCCAAACTTTTCAGCCGTATCCATCGCTTTGACCAGGCATTCTGCCTGAAGAATTTAAATCCCGAAATGGACTGGCTCACCATTGCTATCCAGTGCGGATATTATGATTATCAGCATCTGGTGAGAGATTACAAAATGTTTACTTCTATGTCGCCCAATGCCTTCCACGAAATCGAGCATAAGTCACCTGAACATAAACTGGGACTGAGTCACGAGTGGTACTCCTCCAGGCTCTAGTATAGTTCGCCACGATTTTTTTTGTAATACGTCCTTTTCTTACCATCACCATCTACGGCAAAGAAGATAGGTTTGTGTCCTCATCAAACAGATAACTACCTATGGAACGGAAAGATTTTATCATGACCTGTGCATGGACAGCCCTGGCTACAGCCGGCTTTGCGAGTACGGTCATGACACCCGTCAACGAGCAGGAAAACAAGTTAAAACCTTTTTATCTGCCTCCGGATAAAACACCGCTCGAACCTACAAATGGTATTGGCATCAGAGTGAAAGTGCGTGGCTGGCAAACAAACGGGCACTATTCCTGTGTCGATTTTGCAGTAGCACCAAAAAGGATGGGACCAGCGCCCCACATTCATAAAGACCTGGATGAACTCATGTATGTTCACAAAGGAACGATAAGTGTAATGGTGGGAAATGAAGTAACCGAAGTGAAAGCCGGCGGATGGCATTTCCGGCCACGGGGCATCGTGCATACATTTTGGAATGCAACAGATGAAACAGTGCTGGCCACGGACATGTACTTCCATCAGAACTTTGAAGAATTCCTGGAAGAACTCTTTCACCAACTAATTCCGGAAATGGTGCAGCGAAACCTGACTCCGGCCAACCCCGACATAGCAAAACGAATTGAAGCGCTGCACCAGCGGTTTGGCATCACCTCCTTTCAGGAACAACGTCAGCCCATCATTGATAAATACAGGCTGATCGGGTAATTCTTAAAATTCAGCTGAATTCATCTCATCACCTGGACTGCTTCATAACATGCCTGAACTATGAGTAGAACTGTATTGATTTTTCCATTACTCCACAACTGGTTTGACCCCAAGCTGTTTTAGTAATCGTGCATGGCCCATGAGCGCGTCCAGGAACGTGACCGCACTTTTATACGGTAAGCCATATTCAATGGCAGTATTCCTAACAATGGATGCGATCCTTCGGTAGTGAACATGGCAAACATTCGGAAACAAATGATGCTCAATCTGAAAGTTTAGACCGCCCACGTACCAGGAGAACAACTTGCTTTTGTTCCCGAAGTTGGTCGTGGTCAGTAATTGATGAACCGCCCAATTATTCTCCAGCATCCGATCATCATCTGGCAGTGGAAATTCCGTACCATCAATAACATGGGCGGGCTGAAAAATAATGGCAAGCATAAATCCTGCAATGTAATGCATCACAAAAATTCCAATTAGAATCTGCCACCACGGGATAGAGGTAAAAGCCAAAGGAACAATAAAGATGTAGCCGATGTAAAACACCTTTGTCGCAATCAAGATAAACCATTCTTTTACAATGCTTGCTTTTTGCTTTTTGACAAGCCCCGTCTTATGGTACTTCACAATACGGGCAAAATCTTTGGCAAACATCCATGACAACGTCATTAATCCATAAAGAAACCACGCATAAATATGCTGAAACTCGTAAATGGATTTCCATTTGGCATGCGGGGAGAGCCGAAGTACTCCACGGGAAATAATATCCTCATCTTCTTCATGCACATTGGTGTAGGTATGGTGTAGCACGTTGTGTTGCATTTTCCAGTTAAAGGAATTTGCGCCAATCATATTAAGCGAATAACCTATTAAGGTGTTTACCCACGTGCGCCCGGAATACGCACCATGATTTGCATCGTGCATTACCGACAAACCAATACCTCCGAGCCCAAGGCTCATGAGAACTACCAATAGAATTAAAATCCAGGAGGTGGTGACTATCCCTGAAACAATTAATGCATACGGTACAAGATAGAGCACAAACATAAAGAGGGTTTTCACTACCATTTCGGTGTTTCCGGTACGGCTGATATGGTTAGACTTAAAGTACTCATTGACTCTCTTATTCAACATGGAAGAGAAATCGAGTTTCGTTCGGGAGAATGTTAAGGGCGATAATGTCAAATTGATTGTTTTCAGGTGATTAGATGAATGTAGCGGTATAACAAATCAGAAACAGAATAAATTCATGGTGACGATTAGAACCAGCTTTTTACTGTGAATTGAAGCTTGAACAGTTAAATGGGCAATTCTCTTTATTGGCACACTAAGTACCATTACTCAACGTCTTGAGATGAAACATACAAATCCAGGATCTCACTTCTCACCAGTTCCAGGAAATACGTTCCTATCCCTTGCCTAAACTACTGCAGTTCCTTAACCGGAATATAGATATCAAAGGTGGCACCCACGTTCACTTGTCCGTTTGCGAAAACATACCCATTATGATTTTCCACTATCTTTTTAACAATGGAAAGCCCGACTCCGGTGCCCTCATAACCTTCCTTTCCATTGAGCCTTTGAAACAACTCGAATATTTTATCTTTGAATATCGGATCAAAGCCGATACCGTTGTCTTGAAATCGGAGATGACAATATTCCTTGCCGGGCGCCAAATGGTGAGGATTATTCGGACTGGTGATCATGTTAACGCCTGAGATAACAATGTGAGCAGGAACGTCCGGTTTTGCAAACTTCAATGCGTTTCCCATCAAATTCAGAAGCAGTTGATGGAATTGAAATTTAATGATCTGGGCCTCGCAAAGTTCTTTAACTTCAATACTGGCCCCTTTCTCTGCGATGGTTTCCTTTAGTTCTTCCTTCACCTCATCCATCATTTGATGGAGGTCTACCTTTTCAAATTTTCGCTCTCCATTGCTGACAAGCGAGAACGCAAGCAAATCTTCGATCAGCATTTGCATACGCTTGGCCGATCCGGCAATTCGCTTGTAATATTCCTTTCCCGTGATGGATAAATTTGCGTTCTCTTTTTCAAGCAGCAGATGAGTAAAGACTTGTATTTTCCGTAATGGCTCCTGTAAGTCGTGGCTGGTAACATACGTAAATGCGTTCAACTCTTTATTCCGGAATTGCAGCTCTTCGTTACTTTGTTGTAACAATTCATTGGCGAGATGTAACTCATGAGTTCGTTGTGTTACTTTCCCCTCCAGTTCCTGAGAATGAAGTTTTTCCAGTTCATATATTTTGTTTCTTTCGATCACCTGTGAAGTGACCTCGTAACCAAAGACCAGAATGGAGAAGATCGCTTTATGCTCATCGTACATGGGCTGGTAACTGAAATTAAAATAGATCATCTCGGGCTCCAGGTGCTTATCACGGGCGAGCAGGATGGGCACGTCAATGCCGATATACGTTTCACCTGTGGTATATACGTTATTCAATATCACATCAAAACCCTGTCCCTCCAGTTCAGGCAATGCTTCCATGATCGGCTTGCCCCGCAGTCTTCGTGAGCCAAAAATCTTTTGATACCGCTCGTTGATCAGTTCATAAACATGATTCGGTCCCCGCAGCGTACAGATAAAGGCGGGTGCTGTCAGCAAGAGTTGAGTGACCATATCGGCCTGAACCTGCATTTTTTTTCTTGCGGAAGCCAGTTTCGTTACATCTTCAATAGCAAGCAATATCAGTTTTTCATTCACCACTTCTCCGGCCATTTCACGGCCATTGAGCAGCAAGGTACGGGTGCCCAGCGTTGCAAAATGATGAACCACTTCAAAATCAAGAAAGCCTTTACTCTCGGAAATGATCTTTTCAAGCATCAGAAGCAGGGAGGGAATGTTCCATTGCTGATTTCCCACTTCAAAAAGTAACTGACCTTCGGTATCGATGGAATTCATCAGGAAGGTTTCATAAAAACTACGGTTCGCTGTTTTTATGCGCAGGCTTTTATCCAGAACCAGTAAGGGTTCCCTGGTTGTACCTACAATTGCCTCTGCATAATCCCTGGCCGCCTTCAATTGTTCATTGAGTGTTACCATTTCCTGATTTACCACCAGTAATTCTTCGTTCGAACTTTGTAGTTCTTCTTTGCTGGTTTCCAGTTCTTCATTTAAACTTTGCAACTCTTCGCTGCTACTGGATAGTTCTTCGTTGTCACTTTGAAGCACTTCATTGGTGGCTTCCTGGTCTTCGGTGATGCTACGCATATCCTCATGAGTTTGCGCCAGTTCCCTTTCCAGCTGCGCGATGCGGGTGTCACGATGGTCTGCTTTTCTTTTTGCCTGAGGACTGGATTGCCTTGATCGTAACAACTGGCGATCATGAAACAACACCAAATAGTAAGGTTCAACGGTGTCGGCAAGAGGAATAGCCGTAATCGAAATGGTAAAGACGCTGTCATCAATCGTTAACGTGACGTTCTCTTTAGTTACGTTGACTTCCTCTTTCCTGGCTTTGTGTAGCAGGGTGCGCAGTTCAAAACTGAGTCCATACCTGGCAAGTTTTAACAAGTTATGACTTGGCGCCCCATGTAATTGCTCCAGGTACATGTCGTATTGCCCCTGAACTGCACGATTTCGAATAAGTCGTTGACGATGACACCGGCAGGCGTATACTTGCTTAGGATAATGTCATCGGCCGTTTTTTGAAAATCGGTATGTAAGGTTTTTGCTTTAGGAATAACCACATCGGCGTCCATGTTTCCCTCCCCTTTCGGATGGGCGGTATGATTGTATTTGACAGGTACATCGTTACGTGTATAGAGCTTCTCATTTTTCTTCACGGGAGAAAAAAGTTCAGGTACACTATTGGTAGTCTCGGTACGGCCAAGAAACAAAAAGCCATTTGAATTTAAGGCATAATGAAAAATAGTGAGTGCTTTCTTTTGCAGGTACGGTTCCATGTAAATGAGCACATTGCGGCAGCTGATAAAATCCATTCTGCGGAAGGGAGGATCCTGCAAAAAATTATGTTCCGCAAACACACACATTTCACGCACCTGTTTGTTCACTGTATAAAGGTCGTCATTGTTCCTGGTAAAGTATTGCTTGAGCCGCGAAGCACTTACGCCAGCAAGTTCCCGCTTATTATACGTTCCGCTGCGTGCATGGGCAATAGCAGGCTTGCTGATGTCAGTGGCAAAAACCTGAATCTTTTCATGGTTGGGGCTAAGAAGTTCATGAAAGCAAATGGCCAGGGAGTAGGCTTCTTCACCAGTGCTGCAGGCCGTCACCCAAATCCGGATCATTTCACCTTTCGGCTTTGCTTTCACGATTTGCGGAATCACCTCGCTACATAAACGGGAAAAACTTTTGGGATCACGGAAGAAACCGGTAACCGGAATAAGCAGGTCTTGATACAAGAGATCCTGCTCCGATCTACTCGCACGCAAAAAGTCCAAATACGCCGTGCGTGTTTCCATTTTGTTGAACGCCATCCTTCGCAATATCCTTCTGTAAATGGTGGTCTTCCTGTAATAGGAGAAATCGGTTCCCTTACGAAACTGAAGCAGCGCTAAAATTTGCTTGAATGCGTTTTCCTCACGAACCGGAATATTTTGTTGATCTCCACCAACACGGTGCAACGCTTTGTGGAGTTCTATGATCTTCGCTGGAATTTTATCGGGAGGCAGAATAAAATCCACCACCCCTGCTTGTGACGCGCTGAGGGGCATACCACTGTAGGCGGCAGAGGCTACATCTTGTGCAAAAGTCAACCCGCCATGTTCGCGGATGACGCCAAGACCTGCGGTACCATCGGAGGCGTTGCCGGATAACACCACTCCAATGGCATGACTCTGGTGAACTTCGGCTAAGGAAGTAAAGAAAAGATCAATCGGTAGATTCTTTTCTTTCTTAGGATTCACCGGACGAGGGCTAAGTTCTAAAATCCCGTCATTGGTAATCAGTAATTTGTTACTCGGAATAATATAGATGTGATCCGGTTCTACTTTCATGTCATCCGTAATTTCCATTACAGGAATTGTCGTTACTTTTTGAAGTAACTCGGAAAGGATGCTGTCATGCTTGGGATCCAGATGCTGAACTAAAACGAAAGCCATCCCGCATTTTTCAGGAATGGCTTTGATAAATGTTCTAAAGGCATTAAGCCCTCCCGCAGAAGCGCCTACGCCAACAACAGGAAAGAGGTTAGGAGAACGTATCTTGCCATTACTGTCAGGTGTTTTCATTTTCCGTTATTAAGAATACAGGCAAAATTCTGAGCACTATTATTAAAAAATTACTTCCTGATTTTCCTCCGTTATGGCAAGTGCATCATTTATCAAAGCGACCAGGGTGTTAAAATCGCCAGGCTTTTTTATACACTGTCTTGCACCAAATTGAAGTAATTGATCAACCACACCGGGAGGAAAGGCGGTGGATAAAATAATCACCTTAAGCAACTGCAGCTTTTCATTTTTTGAAATGGCTTCCATGCATTCCATTCCGTTTAGCCGGGGCATGTTCAAATCCAGAAAAAGAATAGAGGGCCAGTTTTCGGATTCCTTATATTCCAATAGATGAAGTAATTCAACCCCATCATGAATAATCGTCAGTGAAGTGGCAATGGGAATTTCGCATAGTGCTTCCTGAAAGATAAAGCAGTCGTCCGGATCGTCTTCTGCCAATAAAATAGACGTTGATTTTGTCATCCTCATAATACATTTGCTAATTCATTGAACACTACCACCTGTGAAAATCAAACGCGAAGCCGAATTGCCTGGGGCGACACTTCTTTTTAAAGCAACGTAATTGCTATATTCCGGAATGGTCCCGGAATGGAAATAATGAAAGAAACTCATTATTTATAAAAGAGCCACTGGAGTAGTATGAAATTCAACTCTTTTAAACCAGGATACCTAAATAATTAAGGAATAGGTAACCCACTCACCTGATGTAATCAGATCGCACCACTAATTCCAGGAGTTATTAGATCAATTTGTGCCGACGGTTGACAAAGTGATGACAAGTTACCCCATGTTTAATCTATACTGCTCATTTAATCGGCCACTGTTCCATACGCCACGCACTGTCCCAGAACATCCACTCCAACTTGCAGGCCGTCACAAACGCGTGAGTCATTGATGTTCGCTGCTCGTCAGTACACTGTGCGGCCACTTCATCGCAGATCTGAATTGCTTTATCAACCGCCACACCAAAATCTTCACCGGCATAGGTATTGATCCAGTTCTGGTATGGATTATTGTTTTTATTCTGATGAGCCAATATATAATCGCCTACCTTTTTATAAATCCAGAAGCACGGCAGTACCGCTGCCATGGCTATCTCCACCTGGGCTGTGGCTGCAGTACTGATCAAAAAACCAGTATAATGATGACAGGCCGGTGATACTTCTTGTTGTTTCACCTCCTGTTCCTTCAAATAAAGCGCATGCAATGCGCGCTCTACCACAATAGCTCCTTCTGCAAACCGGATGAAGTGCAGTACATCGTCCTTGCGATGTGCACGTGCCGCAATGAGCGACAAGGTCCGGCCAAAGTCCTCCAGGTACATGGCGTCCTGAAGGATATAAAAATTGAATTTATCCTGCTCCAACGTGCCTTCCATCAGATCCGAAATGAAGGGCATCGTGATGATCTGATCATAGATAGGTTGCGCCTCTTCCCAGGCCGTGTTACTCCATTTCATGTATAATTGATTTACAAGGATTAAAAAAATGATTGAGTGGCCCGTGGCCCTTGCCCGTGTGAATGTCCTTTCCGCTCACAATGGCATCGTGTACGTACTGCTTTGCCTTTTCAATAGCGGCAGTAAGGCGATTACCTCTGGCCATGAAAGCTGCAATGGCCGATGATAACGTACATCCTGTACCGTGCGTGTTAGTGGTGTCAATCCATGCCGATTCAAAGATGGCTTCTCTTTCTTCGGTATCCAGGTAAACATCGGTAAGCACATCACCCCGAAGGTGAGCTCCTTTAATCAGTACAGCCTGGCATCCGGATCGGATAATCTGCTTTGCCGCCCGTTTCATGTCTTCCCTGTTTTCGATGGTGCTATTGGCAAGTAACTGGGCTTCATGAATATTAGGCGTTACCAGTTGCGCCAATGGAAACAGCTTTTCAATCAGACTCCTGATCGTATTGTCTTCAATCAGTTTATCACCACTGGTTGCCACCATCACGGGGTCAAATATCACCGGCACATCGTAGTGGCTTATGGCGGAGGCAATCATGGCAGCTAATTCAGCACTATGCACCATTCCGATTTTAATGGCCGATGGACGAATGTCGTCCATCACCACGCGGATCTGATCGTACACTATGGCGGGGGGAACAGGATGTATACCGTATACACCCAACGTGTTTTGAACCGTGATGGCCGTAATCGCGGAGGTACCAAAACAGCCCAATGCAGAAAAAGTTTTGATGTCTGCCTGAATGCCGGCACCACCACCGCTGTCTGAGCCGGCAATAGTCAGCACACTATAATAGCTATTCATCTTCATGCTTTGATTTCTTTCTCTATTTCGTTACGCATTAGTTCTGCCGCGTGAGCAGGATGATCGGCTGAACAGATGGCCGAGACAACCGCCAGACAATCTGCTCCTGCAGCAATAACATGGCGTGCGTTTGCTTTATTTATCCCTCCTATGGCCACCAGTGGCTTCACACTGATGGATCGGATTTGACGAACACCGTCTAACCCCCATTCTGTTATCGTATCGGTTTTGGTAGGCGTGGCAAACACAGGGCTGATGCCCAGGTAATTGGCATGGCGTGCCGATACACTTTTAATCTGAACTTCCTCTTCCACCGAATAACCGATCATCGGATTGACTTGCCACATTCTCCGTACTTCATCGGGAGCCACATCCGTATTCCCTACGTGCAGCCCGGCTGCCTGGCACTGAACGGCCACCCATAAATTATCGTTAATGATTAACGGCACCCGGTAACGGTCAAGCATGTCCTTCATACGCAATGCCTTTTCCAGAAACGCTTCACGGGTCAGTTTTTTCTCCCGCAACTGCACGAGGTCTACACCTCCTCTTACTGCTTCTTCCGTAACCTGGATCAGATCTCTGCCAAGACACGCCTGTTCATCCGTGACCAGGTACAACCGATAAGGAAATTGTCTTCTTTCCATGATCAGCTGATCGTAATCCGTTTTATAAATTCAGTTTCGTTCAAGGTGTGCAACACATCAAGCACATTCACCTGCAAGCTTCCAGGTCCTGCTGAATTTTCCGCGGCAAGCTCACCCGCAACACCTAACAACGACATCGCCGATACTGTTGCTTCGAATGGGGCATCGGGCTGAACGGCAACAAAGGCTCCTGTTAATGCGGTAGCGGTGCAGCCCATGCCGGTTACACGAGCCATCAGCGGATGACCATTGGAAAGCCGTATGACCCGATCACCGCTAACGATAATGTCCGTGGCCCCGGAAATACAAACCACGCTACCAAAGTGCTGATTCAGAACTTTCGCTGCATCCATCGCCTCCACACTGTGATGTGTGCTATCCACTCCTTTTGTACGGGTGGAATGGTTACTCGCCAGTGAAAGGATCTCAGAGGCATTACCTCGCAGGATGGTGGGCCGAAGTGATAGTAATTCTTCCAGTACTTCATTGCGATAAGGTGTTGCACCAGAGCCCACCGGATCGAGCACCCAAGGCTTACCAAGCAGGTTGGCTTGTGCAATGGCCATGCGCATGCTCTTCACCCAGTAGTCATCAAGGGTGCCGATATTCACTACCAGTGCACCAATAATGGAAACCATGTCATTCATCTCCTGGTGGGCGTGGGCCATAATGGGTGACGCCCCCACGGCCAGCAGCGCATTGGCGGTGTTATTCATGACCACATAATTGGTAATACTTTGAACAAGGGGAGATTTCTCACGCACTGCTGAAATGTTTTTCCAGAGTTGCTCTTTCATAATCAGATGAATTTAGATTCCAAAAAATGTTTTAAAGGCATTAGAAATCTTCCCGGACGGGACAGCACAGAGATGACATCATTACTTTTCCCTTCGCCAGTATTACCTGGATCAGGTTCAAAGGGTATTATCTCAGTTCCATCAGGAACACCCCTAAAGCCTGGCCAAATCTAACGAAACAAATCAAGCGCGCCAATTCCTTTTCACCATGGATGTGCGGGCAGTTTTTTTATCGGACGCCGGTGAGTACCCTTCAGCGATTGACAGAGATCACTGAAGAGTTATCTAAATTGCATTTTTAACACGGTCATAATTCAAATTCCACCATGCAACTTACGCCAGTCAGATGGCCGCTTAACTGAAAGATCCGACATGTTGATCCGTAAAAACACCAAGGCCTTCAAGACCATTCTACAACTGTTCCAACAGGTGCAGCACCGGGAGAATCGGGAAAAGTTCATACGCGTATTCATCACCCGTGCCGGAAACTCCGTCCACGAGCGCATCAGTACATTTTCTATACCGGAAAACGGAGCACTGTATTATAACATGACCTTTGCCACCATCCTCACTCATCTTGAATCCTCCGATCGCCCGCTTCATGTCAGTGACGAACTACCCGGATTGTACTTCTTTCATAGCAGCCTGAACAGCGCCTGGGATGAATCCCCTTTTGAATTTGACGAAGTGCTGATCAACGAGTTTAGCACACTGCCTGAATTACCATTGCCTCGTAAGAAAGAAAAAGTCGAAAAGTTTGTCCTTCCCACAGCCATTACCAAATCTACCGGTGAACCGGGTAAAAAGGAAAAGACGCCATCGACCGTAACGAAAACAATCCGGGAGAAGAAAGAAGTCGCCCAGCCCGCCTTCGGATTGAAAAAGAAAATTCAATTCACCGACCTGCAACGCGTGGTTTTCCGCGAGGCGAAAATGAATAAACAGGAGGTACTGAATTACTATTCCCAGATAGCCGTCTATCTTCTGCCCTACCTGAAAGACCGGCCACAATCGGTACGCATCAGTGACATCCGTGCAGGAAGTTCTGTTTCATTGACGACCCGCTCCCTGTTTGGAAACCATGCGGATTCCATTCCTGAATGGATCAAAACAAAAGAACTAACCATTGACAAAGAGAAGGCCGACTGGATGCTATGCAATGACAAAGAACACTTGATGCTTTGTATCGAACAAGGCGGTATTGAACTCCATTCCTTTTTGTCACGTACGGCTACGCTTCCTTATCCGGATTACAGTGTGATCTCAATTGACGCTCCTGATTCGGAGCTATCCAAAGCCATCACCGTGGCCCTGGCTTTAAAAGAGATAACCGATGGATTACAGCTCCCTTCTTTCATCATGACGGATGGAAAGTCCGGACTACAGGTATTCCTCCCGCTCAGTCCATCCACCAGCTTCAAAAAAAGTAGCCACATTGCCAAGGATATTTGTCGGTTGGTACGGCTGAAGATACCGGACCTGGTGACCATCCACGGCCTGCAAATGGATACGTATGGTAAAGTAATCCTGGATTATTCCCTCAACGAAGAAGGACACGGAGCAATCACTCCTTACTCACTCATTGCGGTGGATGGTGCAGTGGTGACGATAGCAGCGCCTCTCTTCTGGACAGAAGTAAATGAAGACGTGAAGATGGAGCACTTCCATCCGGCAACGATCTTCAAACGACTGAAGCAATCGGGAGATCCATTCGCTACCTTATTCAAAAAGAAAATCAACAGTGACGAGCTCCTGGAAAGGATAACTAAAAACTATGCTTTTCTTTTCTGATCAACGAGTGTACGGTGCGCTCTGAATCTGACCGACCAAAAAAACAGGTTGTCCACCTCCATTATTAGTCCCTCTTCGCTGTTGTCGTTCTTCGCTGGAACTAAACGGGCATACGTCAATCTGCAAAGCGGTGGTTTCGAATCCTAAACAACCACGATATTATTTTTGATGGCATAGATGACCAGGCCCGCCACATTGTGCGATCCGGTTTTCTCCAGTAAACTGTTCCGATGATTGTTGACCGTCTTCGGACTGATAAATAGTTTTTCCGCAATTTCGTCGGTAGTGAATTGCTTGCAAACCAGCTGCAGTATTTCCTCCTCTCTTTTTGTCAGCGGTTCACCATTGAATGGCAAGGTTCGCACTTTGGTTTTCTTTCCCATGTTGTTCTGTATCGCTTTCAGCGTTCGGGCATTCACGTACGAACCCAATCTGTGAACCGAGGTGATTGCATCGCGCACTTCACCCGGGTCACTGTCTTTTACTAAATAGCCATGGGCACCATGCTCAATTAATTGTGCAATAAAGTTTTCATCACCATGGCCGGAAAGAATAACGACCTTGATATCCGGATACGCTTTTCGCAAGGCCACCGTCAACTCTTTACCACTAAAATCCATCTGGCCGTTTGCCGGTAATGACAAATCCACCAGCATGACATCCGGCAGCGTTACCGCAGACTTAAGTTTATCCAAGACGTTATAGCCTTCCGCAGATTCAAAGACCACTTCTATTTCCGGCCAGGCCGAGAGGATTGCTTTCATTCCTTGCCGGAAAAGAAAATGATCCTCTACGAGGCCAACATGTATTTTATTTTCTTCTGTCATGATTACCTATTCTTCATTACGTTAAGCAGGAGTGGTGGGTATGTTTAATACTGCACTGAATCCACCGGTAGGCTGATTCCTGATTTGTACCGTACCACTGAGTATATTCATCCGGGCTTCAATGTTTCTAAAACCCTGACCTGTAGTATACGTCTCAGGAAGCCCCGTTCCATCGTCCTGATAGGTTAATAAAATAGTTTCCGGATGCTGTCTGATCTGGATCAGGATATGCCGGGCATGAGCATGCTTTAGGGTATTATTAATCATTTCCATACATACACGATAAAGTCCTCGCTCCACAGTGATTGACCAGCGTTGTGAATCATCATCGGCAATCAATTCCATTTCTATCTGCCGGGTATCGTTGACTTGTGTAGCAATGGCGCGAAGTGTTTTGATCAGACCGAATTCCTCCAATTGAGGCGGCATCAGTTCATGACTGATTTTTCTCATGGTTGAAAGGGCCGACTCGGTCAGTAAGCAGGCCTGCTGCAATCCCGCTTTCAGATTACTTCCCTCCTCTTCGTCCCGAATTTGTACGATGTGCATACGTGCGATGGAAAGCACCGCACCCAATTCATCATGAAGGTCCTGAGCAATACGTTTGCGTTCATCTTCCTGTGCTTGCACAGTAGAGATCAGCAACTGTCGGTCATGAACATATTTCGTTTTTTGTTTATTGCTTCTGAATAATTCCATGGCGGCTACTACAAACAGTATCAGTATAGCTGATATCGCAATCAAATAATTTTGCTGTGCGTCTTTTTGCTGACTCAGGGAAACAATTTCACTTTGTTTTTTTTCAAGTGCAAAAGTATGCTCAAGCACCGCCATTTTATTTTTCACACCGGCATCGAGCATCGTGTCGCGGTAGTGGATATATTGCTTATGGTAATCGTACGTATTTTTAAAATCACCCATCAATGCATACGCGTTGGCCAGGGCCAACGTATTGTCGCGGATAATCTCCAAAGACCCTACCTTCTTTGCTTTCACCAGCCCGTGTGAGGCATAGTAGAAAGCACTGTCAGGCACACCTGACTTGTGGTAGGCACGTGATATCACACTACATACGGAAGACTCCAGAAACACATTATCGATTTGCTTCGCTTTTCGAAGCGAACTGAACGCGTATCGGAAGGCAAGAGGCAGGCTGTCGGTACGCACATACACATCCGCGATCTCTGACTCGACAAATGCCTGTGAATAGAGTCCATGGTGTAACGCTAATGACTGTTGATAATAATGCAATGCTTCGGGATAGTTACCGGTTAGCCGGTAGTTCTCGCCTAAACCATTGAGCCGATGTGCCACAAACGAACCGTTAAATCCAAGTAACGAAATCGCTTCCGTCTGTTTTTCATAGTACTCATTGGATTTGGCGTAATCGCCAATAAGCGCATAAAGGTAAGCGAGCTGAAGCCAACTGAAAACCTTACAACTTAAGCAGTCTGCTTCTTCTGCACTCTTCTCTGATTTTAAACAATACTCCATGGCCCGCGCACAATTGCTGCTGTTTCTCGACACTTCCGCCACTGACCATTGTGCCAGGGAAAGTAATTTTTTATTATCCATTTTTATGGCAAGGCTCTCGGCTTCCAGTGCCCACGAGAGGGCTTTCGGATAATCGTATCCGCGGTAGCTGTTCGAATGTCGTAATAACACCCAAAACTTCAGTACGTCATCATTGGATTGATTGGCCATGCGATCGGCGTTCGCCAGCAAGGCAAAGGCTTTTTCACGATTCCCTGAAAGATACGAGGCCATGGCCTGTCCGGTCAGTGCATATGCTTCTCCCAACGAATAGCCAAGCCTTTTCGAAATCAGCAGGGCCTCATCCGAAAATTGCTTCATTTCCTCAGGCTCAATGCGTGGGTATGCACGACAAATCTCCGTCAACCGGTTAACACGAAAGGTGTCTTGTTGCGGATGATTTCGTATCTCCGTTCTCAGGTTTTCAATTTCTTTGGATTGTGAATAGAGGTCACCCGGAATCACCAGCGCGGCTAACACAATCAGGGACGCTTTCTTTGTTTCAATGAGTAGGCCGTCAAAATAAAACCAGCGACAGATGGTATACGCTAAGCAGAACATTCTTTGTATGAACCGACCCACATGCAATAGATACCAGATTTTCAAGCGGACTAATTTACATTTTTTATGCTGATCGAATAGCATTGTAAAAGTGCAATTATGAAAACAGAATGAGATAGGTAGAAATACCTATTTTCTAAAAATGGGTGTTTCTGTGCTTACCTGTCGTGTAGCGGTTATCGATCTTTATGAATGTGCACTTAAATTGACCAACCGATATGCGTGTGAATTTTACCCCTGATAAAAAAACGACGGATTGTATTCCTCACACTAATTTCAACGCAGCCAGACGGGTTTTCATTTTTTCAAAGGTTGTACTATTGTGGGTGCTATTCCTGACAACGCGGCCCACGCTTGCCCAAAATTTTAACATCGGGCAGGCCGCCTTAGTGGAGAATGGCTCAGGGGCCATTCCGAATGTCACAGGTGCTGCTGCGGTATTTGTATCCGGCAACTACGCCTATGTGGTCACAACAGGAAATGTTTTAGAAATACTCGACATCACGCTTCCCGGACGGCCCCTTCACAAAGGAATAATCCACAACGGGGAAGATGGCGCTGTCATTGTTGATCCAAGAGCGGTATTCGTCGCTGGTAACTATGCCTACATCGCGTGTGCCCCCGGTGCGTTAGAAATTGTTGACGTTTCTGATCCCGCCAATCCATTTCATAAAGGCATCCTGAAAAACAATTTATCCAATATCACCAGCTTATATGTATATGGTAATTATGCCTACCTGACATCGCTCACTGGCACACTCAAAACCATCGACATCGCTGACCCGGCGAATCCAAGATTAGTATCCTCCTATTCTACGCCCTTTGGTTCCGGTAATAGTACCACCGGGTTGTTTGTTTCTAAAATAAAAAATGAGTTATACGCTTTTGCGGTTAGTAAAGACGGCAATACATTTCAGGTCATTAATATTCAGGATCCGGCTAAGCCGGTGGGCGTATCCTCCCTGATCACCATCTATAAGCCCACGGGTATTTTTGTTTCGGGCTACAGTGCTTACATCTCAACAGCAGCCGCCCGAATTTGGAAAATCGATATAAGTAACCCGAAAAATCCGCTGGTTAAGCCATCGTTGTTATTGCGTAAGAGTATTGCTCCTGCGGTTACCGATACACTCAACGTGGCCATCAGTTCCATCTGTGTATCCGGTAAGTATGTGTATGCCGGGGGAGTTGATTTTTCCAAGGCCGGTGCCGGAACACTGGAAGTAGCAGATACCACCATGGTGCGACTTGGGAATGTCTCCTTTTCAAACAACCTGTTTTATCAAAACGCGACTAACAGACCTCAATTTCTGGCGGTAAAGGAAGGCAACGCTTTCGTTTTAGGAGCGGGTATTGAAGGAGTGGGAATTATTGATGTGAGCAAGCCAACGGCCCCTTTTGTGAAGACGGTAGTAGCAAATGGAAGTGAGGGGGCCGTAATCGCAGATCCGCGATCCGTCTATGTTCTGAACAACTACGCTTACGTAGCCAGTCAAAGAGATAAGTCGTTGGAAATTATTAACGTATCCGATCCGACCTTGCCAAAGCACATATCCAACCTCTCGGTCTCCTTTACCAGGAACACCACCACAGATGGGCCTCGTTGCGTTTTTGTTTTGGGGAAATATGCCTACTTAACCACCTTCGCCAGTCTCGAAATAGTGGATGTTTCGAATCCGAATTTCCCGGTATGGGTGGGGCGGCTTGGAGATGTAACAGGCACTTCACTATCTGAAGCCAATGCCGTTGTGGCATTCAGCCGAAATGGTAAAACATACGCTGCGCTTACCAGTAAATTCACGGACGCAATGGTCATCATTGATGTGAGTAATCCTTTTACACCCACGATAGCAGCGAATGTCAAACATGCCGGGGGTGCAACAGGTCCATATCTGGATAATCCAACTCACTTGTATGTATTGGGGGCCAATGCTTATGTCATTTCACAGAATGGAGATAACAAAATTCAGCTAAAAGCCGGAACGATTACCATTGCCGCCAACTCAACACAGGTCACCGGCACCGGCACCTCTTTTTTGTCTGACTTTGCTGTGGGGAACACCGTGGTTTCATTCACCTATTCCGCCACTAAAATAGGCGTGGTAAAATCGATCCAGTCGAACACATCCATGACACTTTCGAGCCCTGCGTCCGCCTACAAAGATGCCCTCTATGCCAACCTGACGAACAGCAATGCAGGTACATTACAGCTATTCGATATCTCCAGTCCCGAGGCTCCCGTAACGAAAGGTTTTGTAAAAGGTGTTGGGTCCAACATCAATCCTAAAATTGGCGACTTCGATGGCACCTACACCGGGATAACGGGTGGTAACAATATTACGGTCGCTTCAAAAGGTGACAGTACGTACGCTTACATTGCAGATACTTACAACC
>JAHEZH010000245.1 GCA_023251155.1 Flammeovirgaceae bacterium
AGGCATGTTGCTCCTTCTGCGCGGGGTTAGTGCCGTTGCCCAGCCTTCGCAATCCGGTCTTCCCTTTGTCAGGAGTTTTCAAACGGTAGATTATAAAGCCGGAATTCACAACTATGACATTGCCCAGAGCCGGGAAGGACTTATTTATATAGGAAACAACTTTGGCCTATTGGAATATGACGGAGAGCAGTGGCGTACCTATGGGGTGCCTAATGGGACAAGAGTACGCAGTGTAGCCATCGATCCATCAGGGCGAATATTTGTTGGATGCCAGAGCGACTTTGGGTACTTCTTTCCGGATAAAAATGGCAGGCTTACCTACACCTCGCTCATCGACAGGCTGGCTCCCGAAATGAGAAATTTTGACGAAGTCTGGCGTGTGTACATTGACAGAGGCACCATCTACTTCTGCACATTCACTAACATTTTCATTTATGATGGTACAAAAATCGCCATCATTAAGCCCGCACATTTTCTGGATCATTCATTCATGGTCAATCATCAATTGTATACCAATGAGCAGTCTACAGGATTAAACGTTTTGGAAGGCGAATGGCTGAGAGGGATTCGTGGGGGCGAGTTTTTCAAAAACCGGAGTGTTTCCTCATTAACACTACTCCATCCGGGCCAATTTCTTATATCCACCTTTCAGGATGGAATTTTTCTGTTGAATGATGGAAAAGTAGACGTGTGGAATCCTGCTCTGCAAAATCTATTTAAGCAAGCGAACATCAACTGCATGATTCGCTTGAAGAACGGCAATCTGCTGGCTGGCACCCAAAGCAGCGGATTACTTTTGCTCAATGCTCAGGGACAGCTTTTAATGCACCTCAATCGTGGCCGCGGGCTGGAAAACAGAACCATCTTCACCCTGATGGAAGATGATCTTCAAAACGTATGGGTAGGGCAAAATAATGGCGTTGTCTATGTTGAATTGGGCTCTCCTTTTACGGTTATCAATGAACAAAGTGGATTACCCGGCTCGGGATATACCGCGTATTTGGATGATGAGAATTTCTATGCAGGAACGAATACGGGTTTGTATGTCAGAAAAGCCAATGGCTCAGGCGCTTTTGAAGCGGTAGAAAATATTTCCGCTCAGACGTATCAGATCGGTCGTTATGGCAATGATCTCCTTACCGGCTATCATAACGGTACTTTAAGGATAGAAGGAAAAAAAGCTCACTCATTATCACGAAAGCTGGGCACCTGGACGTTTCTTCCCCTTGCCAAGCAACCCCACAAAATGATTGAAGGAACCTATGCCGGCCTCAATCTGTATACACTGAAAAACAAACACTGGGAGTTCACTAATCCCATCAAAGGTTTCTACGAATCGTCACGGCTTATTCAGGAAGATAATGAAAGCAATATCTGGATATCACACGGATACAAAGGCGCTTACAAACTGGAGTTGAACACTCAGAAAGACAGTGTTGAAAAAATATCTTTCTATGGTGAAGACAAGGGGTTTCCTTCCAATAAATTCATCAACTTATTTAAGATAAGAAATGAATTGACATTTACCGGAGAGCATGGTGTGTATACCTACAATAAATCGACCGATTCATTTGTACCTGACGATTTATTCACACGTCATTTTGGTACTGATTCTCAGTTTTGGTTTATCCAGGAAGATGCTTTAGGCAACATCTATTTCATCGGCCAGGAGCATTTGGGCGTATTTCAAAAAAACGCCATGGGCGAATATGTACTTCACGCTAACAACTTCAATAAAATTCGCAAATACCTCAATGACGATTTACAGAGCATCATCATTTTAAAAAACAATGAAGTGCTGTTTGGGGCGAAGGATGGCTTTATTCATTACAATCCGCTTCATCCCGAATTAAAATCTCCATTCAACACGCTCATCAGAAAAGTGTCCGTCACCCATAATGGAGATTCTGTATTATTTGCGGGGAATTATTCCTCGGGTGACTCCGTCATCACCAGACAGACGGATGAATTCCAGTACGCACTTCCTTACCGGCTCAATTCGGTACTTTTCAATTTTGCAGCCACTTCGTACGATAACGACACGGAACTTTACTACCAGTTTTACCTGGATAACTACGAACAAAACTGGTCTGCCTGGGCAAGACAACCTTTAAAGGAATACACCAATCTTAAAGAAGGGAACTATACATTTCATGTTCGTTCGAAAAATGCAAGCGGTGATATCAGCAAAGAAGCAAGTTATCGGTTCACCATTAATCCTCCCTGGTATCGATCTGTGCTGGCATACATCTTATATGGGTTGTCGGGCATGGGTCTTCTATTCACCGGGTTCAATTTACTTGATCGCAAGTACATTCGTGAACAACAAAAAATGGCGATGAAACAAGAAAAAGAGCTTAACGAAAAGGACGAAGAGATGGAGAAAATCACGCTGTTATCACAAGAGAAAATCACGCACCTGCAGACAGAAAAACTGGAATCTGAAATCCGGCACGTAAACAATGAACTGGCTACCGCCACGATGCACTTACTCAACAAAAACGAATTCATCGTACACGTTAAATCCAATCTCAATCAAATTGTAAAAAAGAACACCTCTGAAGATTTAAAAAAAGAGCTAACTCAAATCGTTAAAGACATTGAGAATAATATCTCGGCCGATGCGGACTGGGAACATTTCCAGTTTCACTTTGATCGGGTGCACGGCGATTTCACCAATCGGTTCAGAGCGCAGTTTGCTTCGCTAAGTCCTCAGGAAATAAAATTAAGTGCTTACCTCCGAATGAACCTTTCCTCAAAAGAAATCGCTCAGTTGCTGAACATATCTGTACGTGGTGTGGAGATCAGCCGTTACCGGCTTCGAAAAAAACTCCAGCTTGATCGCAACCAGAATTTACAGGATTTCATTCTTAATTTTTAGGGCTACTACAAATCCCACGTAATTGTGGCGGCTTTACCTTTGTTCTGTCGGGCGCGATAGAGCTTATTGATCTTGCGCACGAGTAAGATAAACAGACCAACAACGATGCACATGAACATCCCCAACACCATGGGCAAAGGTGTGCCGTTGTTTCCCAGGCTGACCAATGCCGATACAATACCGCCTGAGGCCATACGGAAACTTCCCATCAATGCTGCCGCACTTCCTGCATGTTTCACAAAAGGCGCCAGTGACAGCGCCGAGGTATTAGGACCGGTAAGTCCATGACCGCACAGGAAAAGGAACATGACTATGACCAGCCAGAAGGCATCGTACCATTGCAGCCAGGTACCAAGTGTCATGATTATTCCAATAGTAAACTGATAATACAATGCCACTTTAATAATCTGTTCACTTTTGAATTTCCTGAGCAACACGTGATTGAGTTGCGTAGAGCCAATCATCGCGAAAGCAAGAAAAGCAAATATCCAGCCGTAGTGTTGTTCGCTCACGTGATAGATAGTGATGAATACATCAGCAGAGCCGGCGATATACGCAAACGAAGCGGAGGTGGCAATACCGCCCACTAACATGTAAACCAGGAACTGCGGCTGGCGCAAGACAATGAAAAAGTTATTCGCTACGGCCATCGGTTTGAGCGAATACGAAGGATCTGGGTTTCGGCCATCCGGTAATAAAAAGAATATGCCGATCATGATCACTGCTCCAATGACAGCCAGAATAACAAACACACCGTGCCATCCAAATGAAGATGAAGTTACATAGCCTCCTACCGTTGGGGCGATCATGGGTGATACGGCTACTACCAAGG
Organism: Flammeovirgaceae bacterium; assembly: GCA_023251155.1. Taxonomy (GTDB): domain Bacteria; phylum Bacteroidota; class Bacteroidia; order Cytophagales; family Cyclobacteriaceae; genus ELB16-189. The sequence continues at coordinate 3,714 of JAHEZH010000245.1, forward strand.
TGAGAAGTGAGAACGCTTGTGCCGTTTTATTTGCAGGGAAAATATCGCGCACTAATGCCTGTGCGGATACCAAGCCGGCACAACCACCGATCGCCTGCAAAAAACGCATGGCAATCAACTGCTCTACCGAAGTAGTCAACGAGCACAATAACGAGGTAATGACATAGATAAACATGCCGCCATAAAGCGGAATTTTGCGACCATACCGGTCCAGCAAGGGGCCGTAGATTAACTGCCCTACCGAGATCCCCACCAGATAAGCAGTGAGCGAAAGCTGCACTTCCGCAATGGTAGTATCCAGGTCTTTAGCAATGGCCGGAAAGCCCGGCAAGTACATATCAATGGAGAAAGGAGACACTGTGCAAAGGGCACCAAGTACTAATACAATAACTGAATATTCTTTACGCGTCATGACTCTGGAAGCGTAAAGATACAGAAGTTATTTTTGACGGGAATAGCAAATCGCTGAACCATCATTACAGGTGAAGTGACAAAATCATGATTTGCGTTATCCAGAAACGAGTTCTGCCTGATCCGTAAACTTACCTCCATCCAGAATTTTATACGGTTACCTCATTCACGGTAGTATTCCATTGCCATGATTGGGTTGGCCATCGCTACGTGCAGGCAGATAATAAAACTGTTCCCGGCGAGATAAAACACCGCACTTTTCGAATGGCCGCTTCCCTGGTACGATGCATGGCTGCATCCGAAGAGGCACACACCCTTCTACTTCGCTTCGGTAATCTCCAGCACCACACTGGTCCGTTGCAGACTAATCAGGGGATTCAATCCTGCTTTCATGAGGAAATCGCCAGAATAAACCTGATCGGCATCGAGGGTTGATTTTGTATCGGGATAAAGATTAATCTCTTTCACTCTGTAGTTCTTTGCCGGATCTAATCCGCTCAGTTTAACGGGCTCCTGAGCCGTACCCAGGCGCTGACCGTTGTTCACCAGGTAATTGAACATGATCGCTCTGTCTTTACGTTCATTCACATACATCAATGACGCAAAATCATTTTTATGCGGATTGAGCAAACGATAAAGATCTCCGTGCCATACAATGTCTTTGAATGAATGATAATTGCTTACCGCTTCTTTACAGTACTTCATATCAGGTTCACTAAGGTGAGCAGCCACAATATCGAAGCCCAGCTTACCCATACTGGCTACATCCGTTCTGAATTTCAATGGCTGCTTGCCCCAATCCGTCACGTGGTTATCCGTTACGATAGCAGGGAAAAAATACGAATAATCCCATTGCATGAATATGCGTTCGACAGGTTCGGTATCATCGCTGGGCCAGAACTCGGTAAAATATTTCAGCATTTCATAATCACCACGACCACCACCGCCCGAACACAGCATCATCGGTACTTTAGGATACTTGGCGCGTATTTTTTCCAACACACTGTATAACCCTCTTATGTACTCTACGTATAAATGCGATTGCGGCAATCCTTTTTTGTTCAGATAAGGAGAGTACGCATTATAGATTACTGCGTTGCAATCCCATTTAATAAAAGCAAGCTCCGGATTCTTAGTAAACAGATTATCCACTATGCCAAATACGAAATGCTGCACTTCAGGATTGGCGAGATCAAGTACTAATTGATTGCGATAATATACTTCAGGCCGTTCCGGCTGGCGTATGACCCAATCCAACTGTTTTTCGTACAACTCACTCTTCGGACTCACCATCTCCGGCTCTATCCATATACCAAACTTCACTCCTTCTTTACTCGCTTCTTTCACCAGATGGCCTAATCCATGCGGTAATTTTTTCACATTCTCCTGCCAGTCGCCTAAACCGGTCTGGTCGTTGTTACGCGGATACTTGTTGGCAAACCAGCCATCATCCAGTAAAAACAAATCCACACCTAAGTTCTTTGCATCTTTAAACAGTGCGGTGATTTTATTTTCATCGAAATCGAAATACGTGGCCTCCCAGTTGTTCAACAAAGTAAGACGCTCACCTTGTCCATCAAGCACCCGGTACTTCCTTGCCCATGCATGCAGGTGACGACTTGCTTCCCCGGTACCATGATCAGATATTGCATAGACCAGTGAAGGAGTTTTAAACGTCTGCCCTGCAGGAAGGGAATACGCTGAGGCATACGGGTTAATGCCTGCAATTACGCGCAGGTTTTTATACACGTCCACGTCAAATTCCAGTTTGAAATTTCCACTCCATGCCAGCTGCCCTACGATGACAGTACCGTTATTCTCTGAAGCAGCACCTCCCATGGAAACAATAAAGTTGGGCGACTGCAATAACATGGCACGTGTACCCAGCTTACTGTCAATGGATCGGATGCCGCGTTCCAGTTTTGTTTCAGTGGGCTGCATTTCTTTTGCCCATTCTCCCTGATAGGTAGTGAGATAAAAATCCTTCGCATGGAAATACAAATTGGCCGAAGCGTATTTCTGTAATTCCACCGGTTTCTTTTCAGTGTGCTGAATCTCTGTCCATTGCTCAATTACATTTTCTTTCTTCCATACTTTATAAAACAAGGTAACCTGAAACGGATAGAGCGGATCTTTTAGCACCACCGAAGTAAGTGTAGTATTGACATCTACTTCGCGTTTGTGGTGGCTGGCGTATTTCAATTCAAGGGATACATTACCATCTGCATGTTTTACCTGTATAGCAGGCTCAACCAGATTCCATGTGCCGGACGGAGTGTAAACCGAATTATGAATTCCTGCATTCTCATCATCGTAGTGAAACTGACGGGTAACATCATTGTATCCTTTTACATCAGCAAGGCGTTCTCCAAAATAAACGGTTCTCAGTCGGTTCTGAGCATCAGTTTGAAGAAGCAAAGCATTGTGTTCTGTTTCAATCGGGATAATCG
>JAHEZH010000021.1:0-33623 GCA_023251155.1 Flammeovirgaceae bacterium
CATTCCGAACAGAGCAGTTAAGCCCACCAGCGCTGATGGTACTGGGGTAAAACCCGGGAGAGTAAGTCGTTGCCTTTTTTCTTCAAAACCTCTTACTCTATAAAGTAAGAGGTTTTTTTTTGTTTAATATCCTTAGCTGTCTGAACCAGCCACTCATAAAACCGCTCCGCAATCCTCATTTTCTCTATTTCGCGAAAGCCCTGTATCTTTGGCTTTTATATTATTTTTTAAACTTTGATATCTGGTGCGTACTTCAATTTTAATAGTAGGGGGTGTAGTTGTTTTGTGCTTAGGGTGGTTTGCCTGGACTAGCTTTAATAGGCATTCTGCTTCTAATTCCTGGGATGTCGTTTCTTCAAAGGCACTGGTGGTCATTGAAACGGATAATTTCGGATCACTTCAGGATAAACTGAAGCAAAACATTGGAGCATCAAGCATGGCTTTTATTGATAAGTCCATCACTACTCTGGCTCCCGCATTTTTTAATAAGAGAGAGTTACTGCTGGCTTTCTACGCCAATAATAAGTCCATCGATTGTCTTTTTATAATTCCACGTCAAGGTAAAAGCGCCATACAGGATTTAGTTCAAAAAGAGGTTCAGATTAAGGGCCGCAATTTTAATGGTTATGACATTAATGATCTGTATCAGAATAAATCTCATCTGGTATCCAGTGTTGTTGTGGATGACCTGCTAATCATCGGTCCTTCTTTTCTTGTTGAAGATGCCTTGCGCGTTTATGGTAATTCCGAAATGTTATTCAAAGAAAGGAATAGCCCGCTGTTTCAACTGAAGACGTTGAAGACCGATGATGGAAATATTTATGTCAACATTCCGGCACTCCTTTATGGTAATGAACGAAAGGGAAATCAGACACTGATTTCAAAACTTGCGCCAAGTACGCTGGTTGATTTAAAAATAGATGAGGATCAAATCTTTATGAACGGTTTCACAGCCGATTCATTAGATGCCTCCACTTTGTTCTCACAATTTAAAAATCAGCGGCCCGGGGCATTCCTTATGAAAGAGATCATCTCTGTTCAGTCGAGTTTTATAACTCATTATGCACTATCTGACCCTGCTCAGTGGATATCGAAAAGGGATGTGTTCTTAAATCAATATTTCCCAGCGATTAAAAGTCAAATTGAAAAGACCAAAAAAGAGCAATCTATTGATATACATGCCCTTCAAAATTCGATCGGCAGTGAATTAGCGGTTTGCCATATGGAATCTCCGGATGGCAGTTATTCTCAGATAGTAGTTGCTAAAACAAAGGACAACTCCATTGAAAATAGCTTAATGAAGCTACAGAATACTCAGGAACAATATTCAACGTATGTAATCCGTGAACTGAACGATTCTACGCTGGTAAAATGTATGCTGTGGCCGATAGTGACGAAAGATGAGTTTGTTTTTTTTAGTAAGCTAAATGACTACGCCCTGTTTTCATCTGACAGGGAAGCATTGAAAGGGTTTTTATCTGACTATGATTCCGAGAATACGCTGAGTAAATCATTAGAATGGAATAAATTCTTATCCACATCGATGCAGGAATCATCCATCAATCTGTTTTTTACCGGATCAGGCCTTAACCATGTTGTCAAGGATAATGGACTGTCTTTTTTAGAATCGTTTGCTTTTTCAGGTATCGATAAAGCGGCTGTTCAGTTTAGTGCACTGGATGAGCACTTCTATACGAATGCCATTATTTTATTGAAAGAGTCAGGAAAGGCAAAAGAAAGGAATACGACTGCTTCACCCGCTCTTAAGTTTAATGGTGTTATCACCCGTCTGCCAAGTGTTGTGTTAAATCATGCGGACAGAACCTCTGAAGTTTTCCTGCAGGATTCTTTGAATACCATCTATCTCACCTCACCTCAAAATAAACTGTTATGGAGTTTAAATCTGGGAGAAGAGATAAGAGGAGAGATTAAACAAATTGATTTCTATAAGAACAGGAAGCTTCAGTATTTTTTTACCACTAAAAATAATCTACAGCTCATCGACAGACTGGGAAGAAATGTAACGGGTTTTCCTAAACAGGTAAAACTAAATCAGGATGAAATTCTGTTTTCTAAAGTGGTGGATTATGATAATACCAGGAATTATCGATTCATGGTCGTTACAAAAAAGGGTAATATTTATTTATATGATCAGAATGGTAATGGGCTTGAGGGCTGGAATCCTAAATTTACAGGGGCTGCAGTGCTGGATGGCGATCATTATCGCATTGGAGGAAAAGATTATTTTGTGTTTTTGCAGGGAAATGGTTTACTGCATTTGTTTCAGCGAAGCGGTGAAATGGTTACTAATTTTCCGGTTAAGTTAACGGGAAAGCCTACCAGTCTTTATTTTGTTCAAGGTAAAAGTAAGTCGTCCAGTTATTTTTCAGTGGTTGATGAGGGAGGAATTCTGATGAAGATTGATGTTACCGGAAAAATCACTGCCAAAGAGCCTTTACTTAAGAACTACGCACAGAATAATTTTAAAATAATAAGCTCCGGACGGAATGATCAATACCTGATTGCCCGAACGGATAAAACCAAGATTGCTTTTTTTGATGGCGATGGTAAACTTGTTTTTGAAAAAGAGAATCCGGCCTCAGAGCAGGTAGAGTTCAGATTTTTCCCGGGAAGAAATCCGGTCATTTCCGTCTTTGACCCATCACAGGATTTGCTATTCCTGCTTGATGGGAAGGGAAAAGACATTATTGCACAACCCATCGAAGCTTCTCAGTCACCGGCTATTGAGTTTTTATCTAATGATAAAATCAAGGTGTATTACGTTTTAGCTAACCAGTTACACTCCGTCATCCTGCCGCTCTAGTTCATTTAAGAACGCTCTGATTGCCTGATAGACTTCATTCATTTGTTCCTGAGTGATTACATAGGGAGGCAGGAAGTAAAGGATGTTTCCTAATGGGCGAAGTAAAATCTGGCGATCAAGGAAGTAAGAATAAATCTTGGACCGGATCGTATTGAAGTAAGAGGTGTGTGATCCCGTATTCAACTCTATGGCTACTATTGTCCCCAGGCATCGGGCCTCCTTTACCGAAGGTCTGTTTTTGATTGAATCAGTAAATTTCTGGTGATGAGTATGAATGCGCTGAATACTGTCCTGGCAATCTTTATTTAACAAGAGTCTAATACTTGCATTGGCAGCGGCACAGGTGATCGGATTGGCCGTGAAGGAATGGCCATGGAAAAAAGTTTTGATCGCTTCACTTGAAGTAAAGGCTTCCACTATTTTCTGTGAACAAACGGTGACCCCTAATGGCAAGCTGCCACCGGTAATCCCTTTTGATAAGGCCATTAAATCGGGTCGTTGCTGCAAGTGATCAATGGCAAAAGTTTTACCCGTTCTGCCAAAGCCAGTGAACACTTCATCGGCTATCGTAATCACATTATTTTGTCTGGATAGAATGAGCAATTGATTTAAGCATTCGGGAGAATACATTTTCATTCCGGCAACGGCCTGTACCAAAGGCTCGAAAATAAATGCCGCCACTGTTCCTGAGCTAACCTGTTCTTCAAACTGATGAAGAACATCCTTTTCGTTTTCCGGTGTGGGGAAATCAATGAACTCGACTTCGAAGAGATAATCCGAGAAGACTTTCGTGAATGTATTGCGATCCCCTACCGACATGGCTCCGAATGTATCTCCATGATAGGAGCCTTGAATAGCAATGATTTTATTTTTTTTGATGCCCTGATTTTTCCAAAACTGAATAGACAGTTTTATGGCTATTTCAACAGCTGTGCTTCCGTTATCAGAAAAGAAGATTTTAGAGAAATTGGGCGGGAGCAGTCGTAAAAGATTTTCAGCCAGTGTGATGGCTGGCTCGTGGGTGAAGCCTGCGAAAATCACATGCTCTAGTTTCTGCGCCTGATGGGCAATGGCTTTTACAATTTCAGGATGGCAATGGCCGTGAATGTTTACCCACCATGAAGAGACGGCATCCATTATTTTCCGGCCATCGGAAGTGTGAAGATAGACCCCTTCTGCTGACTCAATGAATAATGGTGCAGGAGCTCCTTCCAATGCAGTAAAAGGGTGCCATATCCACTCTTTGTCTTTTTCTTCCCACGTCTTCATTTCCAATTCTCTTTTAGCATGGATGCATATTTCTTCACAATTTCAGGCGTAATTTCCGTTTCCTGTTGAATGCGCAATAGGCATGAATACTGAGTATGATGCAAAATGATGCGCTCGCTTTCTTCGTTAGGTGGACCATTGAAAATAATTCCTTTCACTGAGAGGTTTTTACTCTTAAGAAAGTGAGCGGTAAGCAATGTATGGTTGATGCTTCCTAAATACAGGTTGGAAACAAGAATAATTTTCGCATTCATGTTTTCAGCGATGTTGATAACAAAATCTTGATCGTTGATGGGAACCAAACATCCACCGGCCCCTTCTATCACCAGTGTTGATGATTGCTGAACAGGGTGGCAATTACGCAGACTGATTTCACTATTTTCTTTTCGTGCAGCGGCATGGGGCGATGCCGGTGTACGGAGTGCATATGCTTCCGGAAGTATTCTGGTTTTGGTATTGGAGATAAGACGTTTAACGGTATCTGAATCCCTGGGAGTACCTGCTTGAATCGGTTTCCAATAATCCGCTTCTAATGCTTCACAAAGTATTGCTGATACTAATGTTTTTCCGCTATCTGTACCTATGGCGGTTACAAAATAATTCATGCTTGCTTTTTCAAAGCTGAAAGTTAATGCATTGCTGAGTGGGAAGACAAGCTCAGTTCTATTAATTGTGATGCCAGATCAATGATATGCTGATCTTCATTATAGGTATGAAGACAGATGCGTATCCGCTCACTATCCGCAGCTACTGTGGGTGAGAGTATCGGTCGCACATCAAAGTTCCTCGCTTGTAAACGTGCAGCTGCTTTTTTTACATTATCATTACCGGGGATAATTACACTTTGAATGGAGGTATGGCTCATCATTTTATTCCTTAATCCCAATGTGTACTTATTGAATAAGTCGATTTTATGAGATAATTTTTTCTGGAGATGAATGTTCTTCTCAAGAAACGCAAATGCGCACTCGATCGCTACCATACTATGAGGTGGCAGGGCTGTGGTGTAAATAAATGGCCGTGCATAATTAATCAGGAATTGAATCAATTGACTTGATCCGGCTACACAAGCACCGTGTATCCCCATTGCTTTGCCAAAGGTATATACACGGATATCGATTTGATTTTCAATTTCCAACCATGAAGCCATACCACTTCCTTTGGTCCCCATTATACCTGTGCTATGCGCTTCATCTAAAATGATAAAAGCATGATATCGCTTTGCCAAAGTGACTACTTCCTTTAAAGGACACTGGTCTCCATCCATCGAGTAGATCGACTCTATGGCAATGAATTTTCTTCCTTTTGAGTTGATTAACTTCCGCTCGAGATCGGCTAAATCATTGTGCTTAAAAGAATGACGATGTGCCAGGCTTAACCGCGCTCCATCTTTTATACACGTGTGAGCAAGCTCATCGTAGATGATGGTATCCCCCCGCTGGGGAATAGAAGAGAGTACGGCAAGATTGGCCGAATATCCGGAATTGAAAATCAATGAAGATTCGGAATTGAAAATCCGGGATAACTTTTCTTCAATGTCAGTCGTGTAATTGGAGTTGCCAGAAAGTAAACGGGAGCCTGTTGCTCCGTTTTGTTTAAACTGTAATGCTCCTACCTTTTCCTGAATATCATCGAACAATTGTTGTGTGCGGGCAAGCCCAAGATAATCGTTGGAACAAAAATCGATACCATGAACTGATTGGGGTAACTGACGGAGCCTGTTTTCTTTGGCCAGAGACTCAAGTTGCGTGCGAAAGAAATTATCTAACATGATTGTTCGGTTGAATCAGGTCAGTTGCTTTATTTACCTCTTGTCTTTTCAATCATATCCCATGTTTCTTCGGGAATCATTTCCAGGTGACTGAACTCTCCTCCGTTTCTTAGCCACTCACCACCATCAATAGTAATGACCTCTCCATTAACGTAAGCCGAATAATCGGACAACAGGTAGGCCGCAAGGTTAGCGAGTTCCTGATGTTCGCCAACACGTTTTAATGGAACACGTTCTGCCGGATCAAATTTTTTAACCAGCTCGCCTGGTAATAGACGACTCCAGGCCCCTTCGGTGGGGAATGGACCAGGTGCGATGGCATTGCTCCGTATTTTATATTTGGCCCATTCCACGGCAAGTGAACGGGTAAGGGCAAGTACTCCGGCTTTACCACAGGCGGAAGGAACAACGTAACCTGATCCTGTCCAGGCATACGTGGTAACGATATTGAGAAACACGCCAGGTTGTTTTTTCTTAATCCAATATTTACCTGCAGCTAACGTAGTATAGTAAGTTCCTTTCAAAACGATGTCCACCACAATATCGAAGGCGCGATGGGAAAGACGCTCTGTAGGGCTAATGAAATTTCCGGCTGCATTGTTCAAGACACCATCGATGTGGCCAAATGCTTCTTCTGCCTGCCTGATTACATTTTCAATTTCTTCATACTTGCGCACATCAGCAGGAACAGCCAATACTTTTCCACCGGTTTCTTTCATCAGCTCTTCGGCGGTGCGATCGATGACTTCTTTTTTCCGACTGGTGATCACCAGGTTAGCACCTAACTCCAAAAGGTATTTACCTATGGATTTGCCAAGGCCAGTACCACCGCCTGTGATGATGAACGTTTTATTTTTGAGCGCATCGGGTTTCAGCATTCCTTCCATGATGTAAGTAGTTAGATCTGATCAAAAATAGGAACATAATTGATCAAAAAAAGACGGCTGTCGTGGATGAAGGAGCGGATTCCTTCCATGGAGGACTGGAAAGAAAAAGCAGGAATAAAATTTGTGAAGGCGATTTTTATAGAAGAGCAAGAATTTTATTCTTATCCCAAAGGTCTGAGGTAGAATACTTTAGCTCATTGGTCACCATTTGGACGTCCAGCTGGCGTATTTCTACCCAATGAGGTTTGGCTCCGTAATATTCGCATTTTAGCTTCATCATGGAATATTCACTATCGGACCAGACTTCGTAATTGTCCTTATCTGTCTTAATCAACCAGCTCATTTCTTTTTCCATTAATGTCTCTTTAAGTAAAACGTAACCCTTTGACACATGAACTTGCGGAAAAGATTAATTGTAAGGCTTATTTTTTTTAGAACTGCCTCTAAAAATGCCAGCTTTGATTTCTCTGGCAGTGCTATTAGCTTCGCAGTCATATTTTTTAAGCTTTAACCTAAACGACCATGACGGCCAAAAATTTTTTACCGCTATCACTTTTGTTGCTGATCACGCTTCAGGGGTGTATCGTTTCCAAGAAGAAATTTGATGATATGCTGGCGCAAAAAGTGAAAGCAGAAGGCGAACTGGCTGAAAAAACGACCTCGCTGGATAAAGCCAGCAAAGACCTGGCAGATTTAAATAGCCAACTCACTGGCCTTAAAAAAGATACAACTACTCTGGGGAGTCAGTACCGAAACAGCAAGCAACATCTGGCAGAGCTGAATAAGGAATACGATCAGCTTAGTGCGTATTACAAAAATTTATTGAACAGCAGTGGAAAAATTAATCGCGATCAGGCCCAACTGAAGGAGCAACTGCTTGGAATTCAGGATAACCTGGAGAAGACACGAAAAATGAATGACTCACTCAGCGTGAGCCTGGCAGACAGGGAAAAGAAAGTGAAAGAACTGGAACAGATTCTGGCGAACAAAGACAAAGCAGTTCAGGATTTGAAGAATAAGATTACCAATGCGTTACTGAATTTTAAAGAGAATGATCTGACGATAAAAGTTAAAAATGGTAAGGTGTATGTTTCACTTGCTGAGCAATTACTCTTTGGATCGGGCAGTGTGGAAGTAGATAAAAAAGGAGTGTCCGCGCTTCAGCAATTGGCGAAAGCAATTAAAGATCAAAAGAATATTCAGATCATGGTGGAAGGACATACTGACAATGTGCCTGTATCCAAAAAATCGCAATACATGAATGACAACTGGGACCTGAGTGTGATGCGGGCCACCTCCATTACGAAAATATTAACCAAAGCAGGAGTAGCTCCAGGTCAGATTTCAGCAACGGGCAAAGGTGAGTTTTCTCCTTTGGCACCTAATGATACTGACCTGAATAAACAAAAGAACAGACGTACCGAAATTATTATCACTCCTGATCTGGACGAGCTGTTTAAAATTCTTGAATCGAAATAACAGACTATGGGACGGTTACTTGGGCTACTTATTCTAGTTGTTGATGTACTGGTGATTGTTGATATCATCAAAGGCAACAAAGACACGGAGAAAAAAATACTTTGGGTGATAGCGGTGGTGTTTCTTCCGGTGCTCGGCCCCCTGCTGTATTACATCATTGGCAAGTCCAGGTAGTGATACCGTTTAGTTTCTTTTTGTGTTCTTTCGGTAGTCAGTCAGTTGACTTTTGCCTAAAGAGGCTTATTTTCAAGAAATTTTTTTCATGGAAGATAAAAGCTTTAAGCCTCTCTACAGTGTTCCGGTTATTGTAGCGGCACTGGGTTACTTCGTAGATATTTATGATCTCCTTTTATTCGGGATTGTACGTAAACCCAGCCTGATTGCGTTAGGGTTTTCGCAGGAACAATTGTTTGAAAAAGGTGAGCTTCTGGTGCAATGGCAAATGGCAGGCCTTCTGGTAGGCGGACTCATCTGGGGAATAATGGGAGACAAGCGGGGAAGACTTTCTGTTTTGTTTGGCTCTATCCTGATGTATTCGCTGGCCAACATTGCCAATGGCTTTGTTACTACTATTGATCAGTACATCTTTCTCCGGTTTATTGCTGGCGTTGGTCTGGCTGGCGAACTGGGCGCAGGCATTACGCTGGTTTCTGAGGTGCTGCCTACACGCCTGCGCGGATACGGTACGACCATCATCGCAGTGGTCGGTTTGATGGGAGCGGTAGTAGCCAACTTTGTTGCGAAAACAAATTGGGGGAGTACTTATTTTGCCAATTGGCAGATTGCTTACTTTATCGGAGGTGGTCTTGGTCTTGCATTGTTGATTGCACGGGTAAGCGTATTTGAGTCAGGTGTTTTTTTGAAAGTAAAGGAAACGCATGTTCAACGTGGAAATTTCTTTCAGCTCTTTGCCACCCGGGAGCGCTTCAAAAAATTTATGGGATGTATTTTCATCGGGCTACCCATTTGGTTTACTATTGGTATACTTATCTTCTTCTCACCTGAGTTTGGTGAAGCACTAGGGATACAAGGAACAATACTGGCAGGTGATTCAGTGATGTGGAGTTATATTGGTTTGGCGGCAGGAGATCTAGTGAGTGGTTTGCTGAGCCAGGCATTGCAGTCCCGTAAAAAAGTGGTGTTGATTTTTATTCTGCTCACGTTCTGTTTTATTCTTCTCTATCTCTATTCACCCCTGACATCCGTCAGCGGGTTTTACACTACCTGCTTCATACTTGGTTTTGGCGTGGGGTACTGGGCCTTGTTTGTTACCATCGCAGCCGAGCAGTTTGGTACCAATCTTCGCTCTACAGTAGCTACTACGGTACCCAATTTTATCAGAGGCACAGTGGTACCGCTCACGTGGATTTTTAAATATTTAAGAGGAAACGTGGGCATTATTCAAGGAGCCTTGTTTATTGGAATAGGTACTATATGTATTGCTTTGATTGCTCTAAAATCTATCGAGGAAACGTTCTCTCGTGATATGAATTTTCTGGAGAAAGATTAGTTTTTTGTCGCAGGAATCTTTCGTCTTTTATTTACTTTCTGTACCGTAATTAGTTGTAGTTTTGATAGTTGGCTTTATGGGGTAAAAAACGTATTGCCGACAGGAGAGCGAAGAGGAATGGGGGAAAGTTTATAGATGTGACATTATGAGACGAGTCCTTGTATTTTTTTTCTGTTTTTTTTCTTTAGGCATTTTTGCGCAAAACATTTCCCTCATTGATAGCCTTCGCAAAGGATTAACTACGGCCGCCCCCAGGCAAAAATTTGCTATTTTAAATGCTATTGGATTTGAATACCGCTACTCGTATCCGGATAGCACCATCTTCTATTGCACTCGCGCATTTGAGTTGGGCAAAGAACTTAATCTTACCAAAGACCTTTCCAAGCCACTGAGCTTTATCGGCTTGGCTACAGGAAACAAAGGCGATTATAAATCATCCATTGATTACCATCTCCAGGCCATTGAGATTGCTCAGAAACAACAAGACTCCATCCAATTGGCTTTTGGTTATAACAATCTGGGGCGCATGTTTTTCGATCAGGGCGATGTAGTGCGTGCGTACGATAACTTCATCCGAGCCAAAGATATTTTTGAACAAAATGGAGATGCTTCCGGGCTGGCCTATGTATTTCGCAGCCTTGCCAACTTATATAAATCACAAAATGATTTTACTCATGCGTTGGAGATGTCGAGCAAAGCGTATGACCTGCGAAGAAAAATAGGTGAGCCACGTGCTTTTACTTCGGCACTTTTGGAGCTGGGATTAGTCTATCAGGCATCCGGTAATACACAAGAGGCATTGAATAGTTTTCGCAAGGCCGACTCCGTAGCTACGCGCATCCATGATCGTGTTACCAAAGCAGAACTTCGGTTGGGGATGGCGGAAATTCTTTTTGATACAGGTGATAAAAATAGCGCCTACATCGCCAGCAAAGAAGTACTTGATTTTATCACAGACGATACGAATCAACGACTCTTTTTAAGAGCGACCTTATTGCAAGCCAGGTATTTTTACGATAAGAAAGAGGATGCTCAGGCGTTGGCGCTGCTAAGAAAAATCATGGACGAAGCCGAGTCATCCGGTACACCATCGTTTCAGCGCGATGCTTCCTTCTTTATGGCAGAGATTTATAAGCGCAAAAAGAATGATACACTGTACAATGAATACTTTAATAAGTACCGGATTCTGAATGAGATGCTTCAAAACACGGATCTCAACCGGCAAATTGAACGATTACAATTCCAGCTGGAAATAGAAAAAAGAGAAAAGGAAAATGAATTGCTCAAAGCCACACAGGCGAGCAGCGCGGCATTGATTGCCAAGCAGCGTTTGCAAAACATTGCTTTGTTTATCAGCGTGATATCCGTGGCCGTCATTGCTGTTATTATCTGGATCAATGGAAGAAAACGAAGATTGATCAATCGTAAACTCACACTGCAGAATTCACATATTGATATTCAGCGTAAGGAGATCAGCACACAAAACGATATTCTTTCAAAGAACAATCAGGAGTTGCAGGATCTGAATCAGGAGAAAAATACATTGATGAACATTGTGGCGCACGATCTCAAATCTCCGCTAAACCGGATATATGGACTTGCTACCTTGATGGAAATGGAAGAAAACCTCAGCGCGGAAGTAAAGGAGTATATTCATTTAATGAAAGATTCCACTCGCTCGGGGCTTGATTTGATTACGGACTTGCTCGATGTAAACGAACTGGAGGAAGCAAAAGGGGTGCATAAGAAAGAATGGATCAACTTTGCCGAATGGATGGAGAATGAAGTTCGGATTTTTCAAGAGATGGCAGATGCGAAGGAAATTACTATCGAATATAAAAGTACTGTTACCACGAAGATATTTTCGGACGCTGCATACCTGGAAAGAATACTTGATAATCTCGTTTCAAACGCGATCAAGTTTTCGTCCAGAAGTACAACGATAGCACTTACCAGTCAGTTGCACGAAAATCAGCTCATCATCAGCGTAAAAGATCAGGGACCTGGTTTCAGCAAACAGGATCGCCCTTTTCTGTTTCAGAAATTCAAGAAACTCAGCGCACGTCCTACCGGCGGTGAAAGCTCCAATGGCCTGGGCCTTGCTATTGTGAAAACCCTTGTTGACCGCCTCAATGGGAAAATTGATTTGATCAGTGAGACAGGAAAGGGGAGTGAGTTTGTTATTGAGATTCCGGTTGAATAGTCTTTTTAGCCTGCGGAATATCCTGACCGAAGATTAAACCATTGTATTTTTGAGTAGTCTAATATCCTAAGAAAATGAAAAAAGTATTTCTTTGTGTTGTCTTTTGGCTTGTTCTATCAGCCGGTTTTGCTCAACAAAAAATGCAAAGTGGAAAACTAACAAAGGATGAAGAGGCGAACCTCACCAGTGATCAGAAGTTAGTGCGTGAAACAGATCGTAAAACGCATAATGGAAAGAAACGGATCTCTACCAAAAAGAAAGTAAAAATTCAGGAGAAACAGGCCCGTAAGGCCAGAAAGATAAAGCCTTCTAAACGGAGACGTGACTAAACAAGAATAAGCATGAAAACAGGTGTTTTAATTTTTTCGCTAATTATAGTAGCTACTATTGCTGCCTTTGCACAAGATGCTACGCCTAAAACCGATGTGAGACAAGGAGCGCAAAGAGCCCGCATCCATGAAGGAAGAAAAGAGGGTGACTTAACGAGGGGTGAAGCGAAGGCATTGAACAGGCAGCAGCGCCACATTCGCAGAACAGAACGAAGAGCAAAAGCCGATGGTACCGTGACTGACACAGAACAACGGAAACTGAACAGGAAGCAAAACCGGGCAAGCCGGAATATCCGAAGAGCAAAAAATAACGGAGTTCAGAATTAATAAAAAAGGAAACGCCTTCTGATTAATTCAGGAGGCGTTTCTGTCGGGCCAAGAGAAGGTCAGTTAAACTTTATCTAAAGCTTGCTTCAAATCTTCAATCAGATCTTCCACATCTTCTACTCCCACACTGAGGCGGATGAGCGAATCACTCAACCCATTCTTTATTCTTTCTTCTTTAGGGATACTGGCGTGGGTCATGGAAGCTGGATGATTGATCAGCGACTCAACGCCTCCCAGTGATTCTGCCAGCGAGAACAATGCTACACTCTCCATCAATTGACGTGCGTTATCTTCGCTATCGTTTTTTAAGATGAAAGAAAGCATACCACCGAAGTCGCGCATTTGTTTCTTTGCGATATCATGATTAGGGTGATCGGCAAATCCTGGCCAATATACTTTACCTACTTTGGGGTGATGGCGCAAAAACTCAGCGATGGCTTTTCCATTGATGCAATGCCTTTCCATGCGCAGGTGTAATGTTTTAATGCCTCGGAGTACAAGGAATGAATCCTGAGGTCCGGGTACGGCACCGCATGAATTAGCGATAAAAGCCAGATCCTGATACAGCTTTTCATTGTTGACGACCAATGCCCCCATGATCACATCACTATGGCCACCCAGGTATTTGGTTACCGAGTGCATCACAATATCCGCACCCTGATCCAGCGGGTTTTGTAAGTAAGGCGATGCAAATGTGTTATCAACAGCAACAATAATGTTATTCTTCCTGGCGATATCAACACAAGCCTTAATATCAATAATACGCATGAGCGGATTGGAGGGTGTTTCTATCCAGAAAAGCCGGGTATTCTTGTTGATGTATTTTTCAGCGTTTGCCGGATCGGATAAGTCGATGAAGTGAAATTTGATTCCAAAACGTTCGTAGACTTTGGTGAACATGCGATACGATCCTCCATACAAGTCATTGGAAGTAATCACTTCATCGCCCGGATTGAGTAAGCGGATCACGGCATCCGTAGCACCCATGCCCGATGAAAAGCAGATACCAAATTTTCCGTTTTCCAGTGCCGCAATGTTTTTTTGTAACTGATTCCGTGTTGGGTTGGCTCCACGTGCATACGCATACCCTTTGTGTTTGCCTGGCGACTCCTGCACATAGGTGGATGTTTGATAAATGGGAGTCATGATTGCCCCAGTAGATGGATCTGGCTCAACACCAGCGTGGATGGCTTTCGTACCGAATTTCATAATTATGAATGTGTTTTTTTAGAAGTCTATGCAAACTCAAACTTGCG
This sequence comes from Flammeovirgaceae bacterium, assembly GCA_023251155.1. Classification (GTDB taxonomy): domain Bacteria; phylum Bacteroidota; class Bacteroidia; order Cytophagales; family Cyclobacteriaceae; genus ELB16-189. Next base: position 13,856 of record JAHEZH010000021.1, read on the forward strand.
AATTTTTTTACGATATTCTTACCGTCTCATTTGCCACGACTGATTTAATCCCTTTAGCCGGGTGAGTATGCTGTTAATCAGTTGTTAAATCGGAATAAACATCAACTCTGTATTCACTTCTCCGTTTCTTCTAGCTGATAAAAATCCAATCATGACAAAAGAAGAAAAATCAGCTACCCAAAAATTGTGGATATGGTTTGTGATCGCTTTACTGGCCGCTTTGTTGCCATGGATCTTGTTGAGTTGATTGAGTTATTCTTTGTTTTTCCAATAATCACGAACTACTTCTTTCCAGTTCGATCCTCCCTGAAGGTAGAGTGCGGTGTTGATGAGCAAGGTGTCTTCCGTCGATTTAGCAGGAAGTGTTTCCACCACAGTGGTAATGAATTGATAAAAATCTTTTTTGTTGACCGCCAGTTCATGAATAGCGCTGATCAATTCCTTTTCAGTGAGTTTATCTTTCGTTACAGGAGTTGGTGCAGAAGCTGTCTCTGTTGCTACGGCGGGTTCCGTTTTTACGGCTGGCGTTTCTTTCACTTTTTCTCCAAGGGAAGATGGAGTAACCAGGGAGGATGCCTGAAGCTTTAAAAACTCTTCCAGATCATTGAGTGTGCTTTTCTTTTTACTCATAATAAATACTTCAGTATGACTTGAAACACGGGTTGATACTCTTTCTCAGCATGGAATGTGCTGAAATTAATAAACCGATTCTTTTGAGGAACAATAACAGGTAGTACCAGCGCATTAAGGTTCTTTAAGCTTTCTCTTACCGTATGTAAACCAGTACCACTATGTATGCGATTCGGGAGAATGAGAATTTTCAAGCCTGAATTTAATTCCTGTGCCGGAGCAAGATCGGTAACAGTTTGGTACGTAACCAGAAGGTCGTTTTGTGTAAGGCTGGTGGGCACAATCACCACATCACTCACCAGGCAAAGTTTTTTGATGCCATCATTGGTGGTTTTGCCCGCACTATCCACAATGACATAATCCATTTTTCTACCTTCTTTTATTTTAATCAGCTCATCGGCTACGACTTCATCCTGCGATCCCACAATTTCAAAACCCGGCTTTTGATCTTTGCTCTTAAAAGCCTCCATCTTCCGGAGTGTATTCAGGGTGTAGTTGGTATCGGTTTCTACCAGCATTACCCTCTTCCCCAACTGGAAAAGCGAAGTTGCAAGGTTGATGGCATTGGTTGTTTTGCCGGTGCCACCTTTGCGGCTGATGAAGGAGATGATCTTAGCCATACACAAATCAATTACGCTTCGGTTGTAAAAATCAGAAGACGGAGGTAACAATATTGCTGATACTGCAATAATAATCAAACCCCGGCAGACTTATCACTCTAAATAAGTGGGTGTGTCCCAGGATTTTTAAGGCTGGAAATTTTATCCGGAATCAAAATTCGTGTAGTTTTAGATTGGCCTTAGGGGGTTTAACCCTTTTAATCTACCAAACACCTAATCGATACATGTCTATGAGTTGGAAAGCCTGTTTTTTGTCGTGCGCGTTAATGTCAGGAGCGCTTATTGCGAGGAGCCAGAATGCAGTTGGTATAGGGGTTGTAAATCCGAATAAAAATGCTGTACTGGAATTGGTTTCTCCCGGTAATAATCAAGGGCTACTCATGCCCAGGCTGACTACGGCTCAGCGAACAGCTTCTGCTTTTACTTCTTCCCTGTCATCTAAGGAGAATGGGCTATTGGTTTTTGATAGCGATGAAAATAAATTTTACTACTGGCAGGTAAGCCAATGGCAGCCGGTGCGTTCAGGCACTGATCTAAGTGTTGGCAGTGGAATCACTATTTCCGGTAATTTAATTTCTACGATACCACAGGATCTTCAGCTCACTGGAAGTACTTTAAAGATTACCAACAACCCATCAGCCACACCCATTAATCTTGCGGCCTTTACAGGGACAAATACCGATGATCAGACATTAACCTTTGATGGCGCAACAGGTCAGTTGTCAATCAGTCGCTTAAGCGGAGGACCACAGAATGTATCTTTATCCGGATTAGCTCCGGGAGGAACTGCAGGTGGAGATTTTACAGGTACTTATCCTTCACCCACATTGGCATCCACTTCGGGCAACAATATTGTTTCGGCTATTAACAACGCATCGACCACCAACCTGATCAATACCAACCGATTGAATAGTGCTGTGGTATTGGATACAGAAACACCCACCGGTGGTACTATTGCCGGTACGTTTGCAACAGGACTTACCTTAAATAATAACTCAGTGACTACCGCTAAGATTGCACCGGGTACAAACGGACAGATTTTAACTACTGCAGGCGGAGTTACTACATGGGCAACAGGAGCTTCGCCTAGTGGAGCCGCGGGAGGTGATTTATCGGGTACTTATCCAAGTCCGACAATCACCAATGATGCCATTACCGGAGCAAAGATTCTTGATGGAACAATTTCAGCTGCTGACTTGGCGGCCAGTGCCGTAACTACTGTTAAAATAGCTCCTGGTACAAATGGCCAAGTGTTAACTACAGCGGGTGGGGTGGCCACATGGTCGACAGGAACTTCGCCTAGTGGAGCCGCGGGAGGTGATTTATCGGGTACTTATCCAAGTCCGACAATCACCAATGATGCCATTACCGGCGCAAAGATTCTTGATGGAACAATTTCAGCTGCTGACTTGGCTGCCAGTGCCGTAACTACTGTTAAAATAGCTCCTGGTACAAATGGCCAAGTGTTAACTACAGCGGGTGGGGTGGCCACATGGTCGACAGGAACTTCGCCTAGTGGAGCCGCGGGAGGTGATTTATCGGGTACTTATCCAAGTCCTACGGTAGCAACCAATGCGATTACCTCTGCCAAGATTAATGATGGAGCTATTGTAAATGCGGATGTAAATGCATCGGCCGCTATTGACGTATCAAAGCTTGCACCAGGCACATCCGGCCAGGTATTGACTACTTCAGGAAGTTTAGTGCCTCAATGGGCTGCACCAGGAGGAACTACTTTGCTGCAAGCCCCTGGTACACGCAATTTGTTTGCAGGCTCACCAATAGGAACAACTACATCAGGTTCTGATAATGCCTTTTACGGAGCATTTGCCGGAGTAGCCAACACAAGCGGGAGTTGGAATGTGTTGATCGGAACACAGGCAGGGCAGAGTAAAACCACAGGAGATTTAAATACGATTATTGGCTGGGCAGCGGGAAGAACAAATACCGCACACCAGGGAAATACGCTCATCGGCGCACAGGCCGGTGAATTTACTACTCCCACTGGAAATGTAAATACAATGGTGGGAGAGAAAGCAGGATGGAATGTAACCGATGGAACTGGTAATGTCATGTTGGGGCACCGGGCAGGACAAAATACGACAACTGGTTTTTTTAATGTATTCGTAGGCACTCTTGTGGGGGGAACAAATACAGTGGGCACCAGATTGACCCTTATCGGAAATGGTACAGACGTTAGTGCCAATAATCTTAATAATGCTATTGCAATAGGAGATGGCGCTATTGTAAATGCGAGTAACAAAGTGCGAATTGGTAACAGTACTATTTCTGTCATTGAGGGCCAGGTTGCCTTTACAGCGGCTTCCGATAAAAGACTTAAAATGAATATCAAAGAATTAAATACCGGGCTGGATTTTATTATGAAGCTCAAACCAATGAGTTATCAAATGAAGAACCTGACTGATACCCGGACTAACTGGGGATTTCTGGCGCAGGATATTGAACAGCTTGTTGGCTCAGAGAACGCAATACTTACTGTAGGTGAAGATAAAGACAGAACTCTTGGCTTACGCTATACGGATTTCGTTGCTCCGCTAACCAAAGCCGTACAGGAACAACAAAAAGAAATTGAAGAGTTGAAAGCTAAACTCTCTGCCAGCCAGCAGCAAGTGAACACTCTAAATGCATCACTTGAAACTTTAAAGAAGGAACAATCTTCGATCGCTGATCTTCAGGTGGAGTTGGAAAAAATAAAGAAGGTGTTGGGCATGGAAGCCAATGCAAAAGAAAAGAGTAAAAACTGATATTCAGTAATCGGCCACCCGCAATGAAAAGAAATATCTTCACTCTGATTTTTTTGTCAGGTACCTATGTGATGATGGCACAGAGCTTTCATAACAACGGTGCAATTGTAAGCTTGTCCTCTCAATCGGTATTAACTGTTCCGGATAGCCTGGTAAACAAAGGCACGATCATCAATAATGGCAGTCTTGGTATTTCAGGTGCGTGGGTTAACCTGGGTACGTACGATGCAGGTTCTGGGCAGATTAACTTTAACAGTAATTTGTCACAGACAATCAATCACAGTGATCAGGCCTTTAGCAAGCTGGTGATTAGTGGAACGGGAGTGAAAACATTCTCTGCCAACATTACTATTGAATCCGAATTGGATTTGCAGAGCAGTGTATTGAAGTCGGCAAATGGGGCCAGGATTATTCTGGATAAAAACGCTGTCATCAAAGGAGGCTCTGATCAGTCCCATATTGTAGGATCAGTAGAGGCGAAGGGAGCGGGTAATTGGGTTTTCCCCATTGGAAATGGCACTACTTATTTCCCCGTTGAAGTCACCAATGTAACGAATGCCAATGCCCTTGCTACACTGACGCTGCACGAGCTATCCAATGGACAAGTATTAACTGCGGATAACGCATTGACGCAAATTTCTTCCAAGCGCTATTGGGAATTGATATTCACGGCAGGAAGCCTGGACCAAAGCAAGATCACGTTGCCTTTGGTAGCAGAAGACGGGCTGGCAACCAACCTGGATGATGTAGTTGTCGCAGAGAGTAACAGTATAACAGATGCTTTTGTCAGTAGGGGTAACTCGGGCACTTCCGGTAGTCTCACATCCGGCTCGGTAACAAGTGAATCGGGGCTCACTTCCAGGTTCTATGCGGCAGCAGCCATCCGTGGAGATCATGCCATTGAAATATTTAATGCGGTCTCAGCAGGTAACGATGGTCGAAATGATTTTTTCAGGATAGAGAACATTGAGTTTTACCCGAACAATCATGTCGCCATCTTCAACCGGTGGGGCGATAAGGTGTTTGAAATAAATGGGTATGACAACGGCTCGAAGTCATTCAATGGCACCGCTAACATGGGAGGTAATAACAAACTATCTCCTGGCACATTCTTCTATTCTATTGAATTAGGGGACGGCTCAAAAAAAAGAACCGGATACCTGGTGCTTAAATAGTACGGTTGATGTCAAACTTCTCCAGGTAGTCTGCCACTCTGCGTACTACACTGCCACCCAATGCACCGTCCACTACCCGATGATCGTACGAGTGTGAAAGGAACATTTTATGACGAATAGCAATGGCATCCCCGTAAGGCGTTTCAACCACAGCGGGTTTCTTCTGCACTGCACCCAGCGCCATGATGGCGACCTGAGGCTGCATGATAATAGGAGTACCCATTACGTTGCCAAATGAGCCCACGTTAGATACGGTAAATGTGCCTCCACTCAGTTCATCCGGCTTCAGTTTATTTTCACGTGCACGCCGTGCTACATCATTCACTGCTTTTGTTAACCCAGTGATATTGTATTGATCGGCATTACGGATGACGGGCACAATGAGATTGCCCGATGGCAGAGCCACGGCTAATCCGATATTGATGTCTTTCTTTTTAATAATACGACTGCCATCCACCTGCACATTGATCATCGGGTAGTCTTTGATGGCAAGAACGATGGCTTCAATGAATATCGGGGTGTAGGTAAGCACATCCCCTTCACGTTTCTGAAATTCGTTCTTCACTTTGTTTCTCCAGAAAACGATGTTGCTTACATCGGCTTCAACAAATGAAGTCACGTGCGGAGAAATACGTTTGCTATCCACCATGCGTTCGGCAATCATTTTGCGCATGCGATCCATCTCAATGATTTCGTCTCCCGCATTGATCGATGCCGGAACTAACGGACTTGCCGTACTGCGAACAGAAATAGTTTGACCTAACTTGCGATTCTGAACATAAGCCAGGATGTCTTTTTTGGTAACACGGCCCTCAGCGCCAGAGCCAGTGATGGATTCCAGTTCGGAGACCGGAACGTTTTCTTCCTTAGCAATATTTTTAACTAATGGAGAGTAGAATCGTGAAGCAGACTTGAAATCAATATGAACTCCATTGCCATTGGATGATGGAGTAACGGCAGCAACTTCTTTTGATGAAACAGCGGAGGTCGTCTCTTCTTTAGCGGATGCATTCACACTTACATCCCCAGCTTCCGTGGTAATGATTGCAATCGGTTTTCCAATCTTTACAATGTCCCCTTTCTGCGCAAGTATTTCTTTTAAAATACCACCATGAGTAGAAGGTACTTCGGTATCTACTTTATCGGTAGCTACTTCCAATACCGATTCATCCTGCTCGATTTTATCTCCTGGCTTTTTCAACCAGGTTAAAATCGTTGCTTCCATTATACTTTCGCCCATCTTAGGCATGATCAGTTCTACCAGCGCCATATTCAATACTTTGGATTCGCTAAGTTAAGCAGAAATTCTGTAGTCTCTGACCACTTATTAAAAGGCAAGTCGTCCACTATTCCGGCAAACTTTGCCGGATCAGATTAAGTACTGCTATTGATGCACTTTTAATATTGATCATCCGGTCTTTCGACAGCTGCAGTTTTTTGGTCACCGTCTGATACTTGTCAGAATACGCAATCCATACGGTACCCACTGGTTTATCTGGTGTAGCGCCTCCTGGGCCAGCTATTCCACTGGTAGCTACGCCAATATCAGTATTAAATTTTGCACGTACGATGTTGGCCATCTCGATGATGGTTGGCTCGCTTACGGCTCCGTATTTTTCTAATGTCTCGGGCTTCACGCCAAGTTGTCGCATTTTAATCTGGTAATCATACGGAATGATACTTCCTAAAAAATAATCAGAACTACCCGCCACACTGGTAATGAGGTGCGAGAGATAACCGCCCGTGCAGCTTTCAGCGATAGAAATATTTAGCTTTTTTTCTTTTAATGTTCTTCCGATTACTACTTCAAGCGGATCTTCGCCATACCCGAATATGAATGGCCCCGCGATTTCTTTCAGTTTTTCCACCAGCACGTCCGACTCTGCCTGAAGTTCATGGATCGAATCACCAAAAGAAGTCAATCGGAGTTTTACTTCCCCCAAGCTTGGCAGATATGCCAGCTTCACATGCTGGGGTAAAGCGTTCTCCCAACCGGAAATTTTTTCGGCAAGAAACGATTCACCAATACCAACGGTGCGAATCACTTTATGATAAATAACAGGTGTAGTAAATGTCTTCTTTAATTTGGGGATCACTATGTCGGTCATCATGCGCTTCATTTCATGAGGCACACCGGGCATTGACATGAATACTTTTCCGTTTTTTTCAAACCACATACCCGGAGCAGTACCCACGGCATTGGTAATTTTTTCACAACACTCCGGCAATGCTGCCTGCTGACGATTGATCTCCGTTAACTCACGACCCCGCTGTGTGAAGAATTCAGTTACTTCAGCAAGTGCTTCGTTATTGATCTTTAACCCGCAGTTAAAATACTTAGCGAGACAAGGTTTGGTAATATCATCACTTGTAGGGCCAAGGCCCCCGGTAATCAATACAATGTCCACTCGTTTTTCTGCTTCCGCGAAAGCGGCGAGTATTTCATCTTCCCTGTCGCCCACCGTTGTTTTGCGAATGACTTTAATGCCAGCATTGCTCAGTTCAACACTCATCCATTGTGAATTGGTATCCACGATCTGGCCATAAAGGATTTCGTCACCGATAGTAAGAAGCTCTGCTACGATTTGGTTCATCTGTATAATTTTATCTGTCCACCCGGAAGAGTACCAACAAAACTACTGACTAACGCTAAAAGTTTTGCTAAATATTAAATAATGAGTGATTATTTTTAGCGTATGGTCAGATCGGGGGCAGACAGACAGAAGGAGATTTACCTCAACGGTTTTGCAGGCATTCGCTCTCCAATACCTGTTGACTGGAGTAAGCTGGAGCAAAAAGCAAGGGGAATGATGACTCCTGAGGCTTTTGCTTACATCGCCGGTGGAGCAGGCCTTGAAAGCACGATGAACTCCAATCGTTCTGCTTTTGAAAAGTATACGATTGTACCCCGCATGTTGCGCGATGTAAGTGTACGCGATATTTCCATCGAACTCTTCGGACAAAAATTAACTTCACCACTTTTGCTGGCACCAGTTGGTGTACTGCAAATGGTACACCGGGATGCCGACCTTGCTGTAGGTAAGGCTGCGGCTGAATTAAATGTACCTTATATTTTTTCCAACCAGGCAAGTGTGCCCATGGAAGAAGTGGCTGCCGTAATGGGCAACCGTACACGATGGATGCAGTTGTATTGGAGTAAATCAAATGAACTGGTTGAAAGCCTGGCCCAGCGTGCAGAGAAATGTGGATGTACGGCACTCGTAGTTACCCTTGATACGACTTTGCTTGGCTGGCGCACGCGGGATCTGGATGTGGCTTACTTGCCTTTTCTTGAAGGTAAAGGTATTGCTCAATATACATCGGACCCGGTATTTCAAAAACTGATGAATGAGAAGAGTGGGCATCCCGCTGAGAAAAAAGTAACGGCACAGTCATTAGCGGGATTAATTCAGATCATTAAAAATTATCCGGGCAAGGGATTCTTTTCAAAGCTTAGTTCAGGTCGTGCAGTAAATGCGGTGCAAAAGTTTACCGACATTTATTCCAATCCGTCACTTACGTGGAAGGATTTGAAATTCTTGCGCGACCGTACGAAGCTCCCCATTCTGCTGAAGGGAATCAATCATCCGGATGATGCACGCCTGGCGATGGACCACGGCATGAATGGAATCATCATCTCTAACCATGGAGGGCGGCAAGTAGATGGAGCGATAAGTACACTGGATGCGTTGCCCGGTATTGTTGAAGTGGTGAAAGATAAAGTTCCGGTTCTTATCGATAGCGGCATCCGCGGAGGTGCTGATATTTTTAAAGCACTGGCCCTGGGAGCAAAAGCCGTGTGCATAGGCAGGCCGTATGTGTATGGATTAGCGATAGGTGGCCAGCAAGGTGTTGTTGATGTCGTTAGCAACTTACTTGCCGATTTTGATCTTTGCATGGGACTTGCGGGATGTACGAACATCTCATCGATTTCGCCAGATCATGTGGTGAAGGTATAACGATGCTTTTTAAAGCCGTCGATTTTAGTGATTTTTGAGTTTATATATGACGATGAAGCATTCAATCTGGTCTCTTGTTTTTGTTCTTGGCGCATGTACTTCGGCACAAATCAACCAGGCCATCTCTGATGTAAACAAAAGTTTATCGAAAGAGGTGCCGTTAACCGCTGCTGATGTAGGCAATGGCTTGAAAGAAGCACTCGTAAAAGGAATTTCTATTGGTGCCGATAACGCTTCACAAACAAATGGCTATTATAAAAATCTGGAGATCAAAATTCCATTTCCGCCGGATGTGAAAAAAGTGGAGGACAAACTTCGCCAGATTGGCTTAGGAAGTGAAGTAGATCAATTTGTGCTTACGTTGAACCGGGGTGCCGAACAGGCTGCTCAAGAAGCAAAACCGATCTTCATAACCGCCATCCGGTCAATGACGATAGACGATGCATGGAGTATTCTGAGAGGGCAACCCGATGCCGCCACTCAATATTTAAAACGAGTGACTTCACTGCAACTGAAAGACAAGTTTAAACCGGTGATACAAAGTGCACTGGATAAAGTGAATGCAACAAAATACTACGGTGACCTGGTAAATACGTATAATAAAATTCCCTTGGTACAAAAAGTGAACCCCGATCTTAATGAGTATGCAACTGATCTTGCGATGCAGGGATTGTTTACATTGATTGCCGAAGAGGAAAAGAAGATCAGAGAAAATCCGCTGGAACGTACTACCGAGTTACTTAAGCGAGTATTCGCTGCCCAGCAGCAGAAATAGATTTATCCTTTATTTTGAGGCAGCAGTATGGTAAAAGAAGATCCTTTCCCGGGTTCAGATTGTGCCATTATGGAGCCACCTAGTTTTTCCAGTGTTTCTTTTACAATGTACAACCCCAGGCCCGAGCCTTTGGACTGCTCATGTGCCTGAAAAAACATTTCAAATATTTTAGGTAACAGATCAGCCTGGATACCAATACCGTTATCACTTAGTTCGATCTCTACAATAGCAGAAGTGCGAAAATTGGCTTGAATCTTCAGGTAGCAGTCTTCTTTGCTTCGATCGTGATATTTAAAGGAGTTGGAAATCAGGTTTGCAAGAATCATTTGAAGGCGAGTGGAATCGCAATGAATGTATAAATCATCGGGCACATCCAGCTCTACCCTTATTTTATCTGAGTGTGGATAAAAGCGTAGATTTTCCAATACATCGCGTATTGCTTTTTTTAGTTGCATACGGATTTTTGTTACCTCCAGCCTGCTGTTGCGTGCATAATCCGAAATATCGTTGATGAATTTGTCCAGGTTCGCCACGCGATCTTTCATCATATCAATGTATTGTTTGACCTCGGGTAACGTTTCTGCCATTTCGGATAAATTGATTAGCCCCTGAATGGAGCTGAGCGGAGCGCGCAAGTCATGCGAGGTGCTATACACAAAGCGATCAAGCTCACCATTGATTTTAGTTAACTCCTGATTTTGACGGAGTATTTTCTTTTCATTTTCACGGAGCTCATTTTCTGAGCGGTAATTTACTTTGACAAGGAAATAGATGATCAGTGACGATGCCAGTACGCATATGATAAAATTAATGATCAGATTCACCTGTGTCCACTCGCCGGTAGGAACGATGTGTGGTAAGAAGCTGTGCTTAAAGAAGACCGAAACAAAGAAGAGTAACACCGATACTCCCACCATTAAAAAAGCAATTGTTTTATTTTCGTATCCAAAGATGGCAAATGCTCCTATGCCAGTAGCCACATAAAAAAGGAAGATCCCTGTCTGCACCGGTTCAACACTTGCGAAAATGAAGATTGTGATGTTTACCGTTGCAATAAACAGCGTCTTGGCGGCATTGTAACGGCGCTTGCGATTAAGCCACCAGCTAAGGAGGGTAAGCAGTGCGCATGCCAGTTGGTAAGGCCATATATGATACACCTCCCGTGCTAAACCAAAAACCAGGTAGAACAGGCATACACAAAAGGTAATGATGGAAAGTTGTCCTGTGAGCAGCACACGTTTATATTCCGTGCGCGACAGAATGAATTCTTTTTGTCCGAGGATGACCGTCTTTAACAGGGATTGTAACAAATCAATAGGTTTATGGGCTCTCCTGCAAATGAACAGGGTAAGAAGGAAATTCAAAAATGATGAACAGAATGATTTTTAAGATGAGCTCAGATCTGATGTAAGATTAGATAAGCATATGTCTTATTTCAGCTGCTTTTTTAGTATGGAAGCAAAAATAGCGGGCACAAACCGCTTCAGGTAGATCGCCAATGTTTCTTTTGCTCCAGCGATATAAGCTTCATTTTTCCTGCTTTCTATTGCCTTGCACATCTTAACAGCAAATGCTTCGGGCGAATAACCTCCGGCATTATTAGGATCTACCTGGTTGTGCGCACTTCCATCACCCACCACCGCATGTCTGGATAGGTTGGTGCTTACCCAACCAGGAACAATCAGTGTAACAAGAATATTTTCTCTCCACACTTCTGCACGAAGTGAATCAAAGAAGCCATGGAGTGCGTGCTTGGCTGCGGAATATCCGGTGCGCACAGGTACTCCTATTTTGCCGGCAACACTTGTTATGGTTACATAGTGGCCCGACTTGCGCTGAATGAAATGCGGAAGCAGGTGTTTGGTGAGTGAGATCGTTCCAAAGTAATCTACTTCCATAATTTTCCGATCCACTTCTATCAGGGTGTCTTTCGCAAGACTGCGTTGACTGATGCCTCCGTTGTTAATTAATATATCGATGTGGCCGAAGATTTGTATGGCTGCCTCGGTCGATAGCCTGAGCATTTCTGATTGCGAAAGATCTAACGGAAGTATGCGTACATTGGCTTGCATGGATGTAGGACAATTTCCTTTTACTCTTTCCAGCTCTTCTTTTCTGCGTGCCGATAAAATTAATTTAGCTCCACGTTTAGCAAGTTCGTAAGCTACCGCTTCACCTATTCCACTTGATGCTCCCGTAATCCAGATTACTTTTCCTGATAAATATGACATAGTTGAATTGAGATCAGGTAGTTTGAGTTTCTTTTTGATTCTGGATATAGATCCAGATGACATAGATACCGATTGCTGTACCTATTGGAAATGAAAATAACTTGAAGCAAGCCACAATAAGCGCCAGCGTCAAGGCCCACTTTTGTTTTGCAAGAAGACCGATGCCTGCAATGATAGAAGGTACAGCCAAAAAGAAAATGAGAACAGCCCCGATGAGTTGGCCAAAGTGGCCAATCCATTCCAGTATCCATGCCCCCTCATCACCTCTTGCCTCTTCCATAATGAGTGGAAATAGAAAAGAGAAAAAGGCCGACACGAAAATGTAGCCAATGATATGCAGCACTCCGGTTACAATAAAAAGTACTCCGGCTATTTTTTTATGCGTCTCCATATTCTAAAAATAATTATTTTTTGCGCTCGTACACCACAAACTCAAACGCATAAGCGTGGCGTGCATCTGCTTCATGTAGTTTGCGCGATACTTCTTTCCACTCCTTTTTATCAAAATCAGGAAAATGTGTATCCCCTTCCAGCGTTGTTTTTATTTCTGTAAGGTATAAACGGTTGGCGTGAGGGAGTGCCTGGGCATAAATCTGTGCTCCACCAATGACAAAGATTTCATTATCGGGATGATGAAATCTTGCTGCTTCCGTGAACGCATCTTCTATGGAATGGACGGTGACGGTGCCGGGAGCTTCAAAGTCATGCTGCCGTGTCACTACAATGTTGAAACGATCTTTAAGTGGTTTGAACTTAGGAGGTAGCGAATCATAGTTTTTTCTGCCCATGATCACCGCATGACCTTTAGTCGTTTCCATGAAGTACTTCATTTCGTCAGGCAAATGCCACGGAAGATCATTGTTCTTTCCGATAACATTATTCTGAGTATGTGCAGCAATGAGTGAAATAATCATAGGTCCATTTTCATGATTTAGGTAGAATTATCAGTTGCAAAATAGCCAATTGAGTCATCGGCTAATGGATAATCGAATAATTAAATCTTGTTCCCTCTGAAGAAATCCTGAATCGTCATTCTTTTTTTTCCTTCCGGCTGCAGTTCTTCAATACCTACCCAGCCATCGGCTGTTTTTATGGAGAGATAGTTTTTATTGTCGGTAGCCATTTGTCCGGCGGCAATCAGGTGACGGTTGTCGTGCGATGCTTTATGGCAGCGGAATATCTTAAAAACCTTACCGTTCAGTGTAGTCCAGGCAGCAGGGTAGGGGCTCAGGCCTCTTACAAAATTTCGTACGTGCTCGCTGCTTTGATTCCAGTTGATCTCACAGGTTTCTTTGAAAATTTTGGGAGCATGCTTGATTTCTATTCCATCGGGCTGCGGTTGCAAGGTGTAGTCATCGGATTCAACTGCTTTCACGGTTTTCAATACCAGTTGAGCGCCCTTATGCATGAGGCGTTCGTAGAGCTGGCCTACATCATCACTGTCATTGATCGGTTCTTTTTCCTGGAAAACAATACTGCCCGTGTCGATTTCATGTTTCAGAAAGAAAGTAGTCACACCAGTTTCCTTCTCTCCATTGATGATGGCCCAGTTGATAGGTGCGGCACCCCTGTATTGCGGTAGCAATGAAGCGTGAAGATTGAATGTGCCAATAGCAGGCATGTTCCAAACCATCTCGGGCAGCATCCGGAAGGCAACAACAATCTGAAGATTGGCATTATAGCTTTTTAATTCCTCAATAAACTCCGGTGCTTTCAGGTTAACCGGTTGAAGAACGGTAAGGTGGTGTTTTAGTGCTGCTTCTTTAACGGGAGATGGAACCAACTTCTGTCCACGACCTTGAGGTTTATCGGGCGCAGTGATTACAGCCACTACGTTAAGTTGATTTGCAACCAGTATTTCCAGGCAGGGCACGGCAAATTCCGGGGTGCCCATGAATATAATGCGTAGTGGAGTCATAAAAATAAATGAGGTGCAAAGTTAATCTCTTAACTCTTTCCGCATATACTTTTTACAGATCGGGCATTCGGTCCATACGTGGCCGCGTGCCGGGCAATACTCACGGCCGAAATAGATGAATTGCAGATGCGCCTTGTTCCACTTATCTACAGGGATCAGGCGCTTCAGGTCTTTTTCGGTTTGCTCGACACTTTTACCATTGGTCAATCCCCAGCGATAAGCGAGGCGATGAATGTGGGTGTCTACCGGGAAAGCGGGAATACCAAACCACTGCGTCATGAGTACTGAAGCTGTTTTATGACCTACTGCAGGTAATTCCTCCAATGCTTCAAACGTATTGGGCACTTCGCCATTGTATTTATCAATCAGAATTTGGGATAAACCATGGATACCTTTTGACTTCATGGGTGAAAGTCCGCACGGTTTGATGATCTCCCGGATTTCCTCTACGCTCAGCTTCACCATGTCAAATGGATTATCGGCCAGCTGGAATAAGGAAGGCGTTGTTTTGTTTACACGTACATCGGTACACTGGGCTGAAAGCAAAACAGAAATCAAAAGGGTATACGCATCTTTATGATCTAACGGAATGGCCGGATTAGGTTCATATTTGTCCAGCAGCTGGATAATGTCGGCTACTTTTTCTGCTTTGGTCATCAGGGATAGAGCATGTATTTCTTTCGCATCTCTTTATAGGCATTCAGATCTTTCTGCCAGGTTTCGCGGATCTGTTCTTCCGTCATTCCCTGTTTGATCTGTTCTTTCAAAGTGCTGTTACCGGCAATGTTGTCAAAGTTTTTGCCAAAGAATTTTTCCTTGTCGGGATAAATCGTGTACATGTCGATGATGTACTTCAATGATACTTTACGCGGAGCAGGTTCATTACGTAAATCAATTCCGTAGCATACCTGATTTTCATAGGGAGGGTCTACCGCCATTCCTTTAATATCCGTGGGCGTAAACTGGTAAGGTTGATCTTTCAGATCAGGGCTTCCCAAAACTTCGAACGGTGTTTGTGTTCCTCTTCCTACGCTTACTGCGGTTTGTTCCAATAAACAAGTGGAAGGATACATGGCAATAGCATGATCATTGGGTAAGTTGGGCGATGGTTTTATTTTGATGGAAAACGGATCGATGTGTGTCCATCCTTTCAGTTTAATCACCTTCAGGTCGCATTTCTTTCCGCCTTCGAGCCAACCTTCACCGTTAATCATTTGTGCGTATTCACCAACGGTGAGTCCGTGTGTGATGGGAACAGGATGCATGGCCAGAAAATTCTTTTTCAGGTCCGGACTTTTTACGGGGCCATCCACATAGGAGTTGGGATTTGGCCGATCAAGAATAATCAGTTGCTTTTTATTTTCAGCGCACGCTTCCATTACCAGGTGCATAGTGCTGATGTACGTAAAGAAACGTGCCCCCACATCTTGTATATCAAATACAATCACATCAAGATCAGCCAGCTGTGCGGGTGTTGGTTTACGATTGGCACCGTAGAGCGATACAATGGGTAAACCTGTTTTAGGATCTACGCTGTCTCCCACTTTTTCACCGGCATCGGCATCTCCGCGAAAGCCATGTTCAGGAGTAAGTATTTTTTTTATGTTTACTTTTTTATCTCTCAGGCTTTGCAGCAAATCAACAAGATGAATACCACTCCAGGTAGAGGTTTGATTGACCAGCAATCCAACGCGTTTGTTTTCAAGAAGAGGCAAATACGCATCCATTTGCTCAATGCCGAGTTTGATGTGCGACGGTGTGGGTGTCTGGCTATAACCGAGTAATGATGATAAAATGAGAAGAAGTATGGAAAACCTGGCCATTTTCTATTTATTTTGGTTCCTTCAAGCAATCCAAAATTAAGCCAATCGGTTGAACCTGTCCTATTTCATAGCAAAAAGAATCAGCCGTGAGCAGAAAGAAGGCTTTTCGTCTACGATCAATGTCATCGCTATTGTTACGATTGCCATCGGGCTGGGGGCAGCCATTATTTCTTTCCTGATCATGCAGGGGTTTCAGGCCACCATCAAGAATAAGATCTATGGATTCAGCTCGCACCTGCTGGTGACCAAAGTAACACTGAATAACTCGATGGAGGAAGCTCCTTTCTACTTTAATACCGATCTGTACAATCATCCGGAGAAATTTCCCATCATTCATCACCTGCAGGAGTATGCACACAAAGCCGGGTTGATCAAGACGGAGGAGGAAGTGTTGGGGGTGATGTTTAAAGGCGTAGGCCAAAGTTTTGATTACAATCGCTTCAAAGAAAACATGGTAGAAGGACGATTTATCAATCTTGCCGACTCTGGTTATTCGCGTGAAGTGGTGTTAAGTAAATTCATTGCCGACAAACTAAAGATAAATACGGGCGATGAATTAATTGTTCATTTTTTTCAAAATCCTCCGCGCACGCGCAAGCTGAAAGTGGTGGGCCTGTACGAAACCAATCTTTCCGAATACTTCGATAGTAAGATCATCATCGGTGATATCCGCCTCATCAGCCGTATGAATGAATGGGCCGATAGCGTGGCCGGTGGACTACAGATCTATATCGACTTCAATAAGTTTGAGCGCACGGCGCTTTTTTCTTCTTACTTCCACGATAATTATGAAGCCATCTGGAACTCAGAACTCAGTGGAGGCGATAAGGTGATGGAGACGTTGCGTTTGCCTTTCAATTACGATTTTGAAACCGCTGCTATGGATGAAGCACAGGACATCATCAGCGAAAGCATGGATTATGACCTGTATATTGAACAAACAAGCTATACCTACCAGCAGGTTTTTGAATGGCTTGGCCTGGTAAGCAGGCAAGTCACCATTCTTTTGGTGGTGATCCTGATTGTAGTCTGTGTGAATATTATTTCCGTTATGCTCATTTTAGTAATGGAGCGAACGCAAATGGTGGGCATGCTCAAAGCCATGGGAGCCAAAGACAAACTGGTGCGCTCTGTTTTTATATATAGCGGTGTGAACCTGATTATGAAAGGATTGTTTTTCGGCAACCTGCTGGGGCTGGGTGCCTGCTACCTGCTGGACAAGTTTCAACTCATTAAACTGAATCCGCACGACTATTATATGAGCTATGTTCCGGTAGGATGGAGCTGGAGCTCGATTGTGTTTCTTAATCTTCTCGTTTTTGCCCTGGTTACGTTAGTGCTTCTGGTCCCCACGCGAATCATTTCCCGGATTAGTCCGATCAAAGCCATTCGTTTTGATTAAAATTCCTCCTCACACTGTGGAATTATTACACAACTTTCCCCGGTAAATCCGGTCAGAAATCTCTCCACACTACTTATTTTTCTTCGAAATCAGAGCCGTTAAGCCTGTTTTTCATTTTTTGCCCTCCGTTTCAGCAATCAAGCCCGTGATTTGTAATTACTCTGTCAAAACCAAAATTTAAAATTATGATACAGAAAGCAATATTAGGTTTAGCAGCAGCTACGATGCTGGTAAGCTGTAACGTGAAGGAGAACAAAATGCTGAAAGCAAAAGTAGATTCTCTCCAGGTTGAAATTCAGGAAGGGGAGAAGACGGCACAAATGCTACAGGAAGTAGGTGTGATGCTGGATTCCATCGAAACGAATCGGTTGATGCTGAGAGAAGGTGTGGTAGAAGGAACACGTTATACTGACTATACCGGTCGTATGGCCAACCTGAACAACTACATCAAAGAAACGCAAGGTAAATTGCAAGAACTCGAAACTTCTTTGAAGAAAAGCAAATCTTCCGCCAATACCTATTCCAGCATGGTTGCTAAGTTGAAAGCTGACCTGGAAACAAGTACCCAGCAGCTGGCTGCTTTGCAAACCGAGGTGGAAACCATGCGTACTGAAAATCAACAGCTGGCAAGAACAGTATCTCAGAAAGACTCGGTCATTACTTCAAATACGGAAGTGATCAAAGTAAGAGAAGAGAACATTGCCGCTCTTGAAACCAAAGTGGAAGACATCAATCGTACTTCAATCAATACCCAGGCGGATTTGTTCTTCCAGCAAGGACAAGCCCTTGAATTAGCAGCATCCAGAACTCAGTTTGCACCACGTAAGAAAAAAGAAACCAAGCGTGAAGCATTGGAGCTATATAAGAAAGCGTATTCCTTAGGTAAGGAAGATGCCAAGCCAAGAATTGACGAACTGGAAAAAGACCTGAGCTAAGTAGAAACTCATAAGTTGTTTTATAAATCGCGTTAAAAAAGAGGATCATTCGATCCTCTTTTTTTTATACCCGGGTATAACAATAAGAACGAAGTAGTGGAAACGTGTGTAGGAATAGAAACAGCAATAGTGAGGAAAGCGTGGAGATATTCACCAGATACAAAATGCCGGTAAAAGTTAGTGGGTTGAAATTCAATCATTTGAGTTTGGTGGCATCACATTGTATCCACTACAGGCAGATCAATATTTCACAACTATAAATTTTAAAATCATGAAAAAAGTAATCTTCGCAATTGTTGCAGGTGTAATGAGTGTCGGATTTGTTCAGGTAACAAATGCACAACGTCTGACTTCTCCTGATCAGGCATCGGCCACACAGACTGACGAAAAAGTTAAAATCAAAGTAGAAGAACTTCCTGATGCCGTGAAGAATGCACTGGAAGGTGATGCTTACAAAGGATGGGCTGCAGATGCTGCCTATTTCAACAAAACCAAAAACTACTACGAAGTAGAAGTTAAGAAGGGAACTGAAACAAAGACGCTTAAGTTCTCCAAGGAAGGCGCTATTGTTGAGTAATCCATAATAGTTATACCTTTTAGAGAAAAGCCGGATCGAATCCGGCTTTTTCTTTTTTACTTTGAGCTGGAATACGGAATTGATTATTTTCCACTTCCGTGAGTATAAACTACCCTTGATGGCAGCATTACTTTTAATAGAAGACGATCTTACCTTTAGCCGAATACTGGAGGGATTTTTAAGTAAGAACGGGCATACCGTAAAAGTTTGCCACACGGGTAAAGACGGCCTCCGCATCGTACGGGAGCAGAAGTTTGATACGGTTCTGTTAGATTATCGGTTGCCAGATACGACAGGCCTTGAAGTGCTGGAGGGAATAAAAGCAGTTTCAGCTGAGACCGCAGTCATTATCATGACCGGCTTCTCCGATATACGTACCGCGGTAAAGGCAATGAAAGCAGGTGCGATGGAATACATTACCAAGCCGATCAATCCGGAGGAGTTATTAATGCTTCTCCAGCAATCGCTGCAACCCAAGCCCGATAAGGCAACGGTGAAAACGAAACTGGCAGCTAAAGCTTCTTCACTGGTACAAGGAGTAAGCGCTTCATCAAAACAGTTGTATGAGCATATACGCCTTGTAGCGCCTACTGACTTTACCGTGATCATAGAAGGTGAGAGTGGTACCGGAAAAGAAAATGTAGCACGATCAATTCACCGGCTTAGTAAGCGTGGAGAAGAAGCTTTCGTAGCGGTCGATTGTGGTGCCTTGTCAAAAGATCTTGCGGCTAGCGAATTATTTGGTCACGTAAAGGGTGCCTTTACGGGGGCGCTCCATGATAAGCGGGGTCAGTTTGAAGAAGCCAACGGGGGTACTTTATTTTTGGATGAAGTAGGAAATCTTTCTTACGAAGTGCAGGTGAAACTACTACGCGCCATACAGGAAAGAATCATTTCACCGGTAGGAAGTAACAAAGAAGTGAAAGTAGATGTGCGGATTATCACCGCGACTAACGAT
>JAHEZH010000021.1:33633-50905 GCA_023251155.1 Flammeovirgaceae bacterium
ACTAACGATGATCTGTTTGAGAAGACCAAAACCGGAACCTTTCGTGAGGATTTGTACCATCGCCTGAATGAATTCAAGCTGCGTGTGCCGCCCTTGCGCGAGCGTGGAGATGACCTCATGGAATTTATTGAATACTTCCGCAGGCAGGCCAGTGATGATCTGCAACGCCCGGCGGCTACTTTCTCTCCGGGCATGATTACCATTTTTAAAACGTATGACTGGCCCGGGAATCTTCGCGAGTTGAGAAACGTGATCAAACGTGCTGTGCTGCTTACCCCTGGCGATGTAATCGATGAGTCTACGTTGCCTTCAGAGATGGTGGCTTCGATCAGCAAACAAAAGTCGGAGAAAAAATCAGATAACATTTACGATCTCAAAGCCATGCAGGAGACACAGGAGCGTGATCTGATTGTACGCACCTTACATGAGGTGAAATACAATAAATCAAAAGCAGCCCGCCTTCTTAATATTGATCGTAAAACGCTGTATCTGAAAATGGAGAAATACGGGATTGAGTAATCAGGCAATTTCTTTTTGAACATCGGCTAATACCGCCCTTAGCCCATCCATTGAACGCTGCAGTTCATCGGCTATTTCATCCGAACTCTTTCCTTCCTGTAAATCGGTTTCGATTTTGCGGAACTGTTGTGACAATACCGCAGCACCCATTTGTCCTACCCGCCCTGACAGCTGGTGGACCAGCTCGCGGATTGCTTTCGCATTCTTTTCCCGGAGTTGTTTTTCCAGATCGTATTGATTGCGCTGTGTATCTTCTACGAATTGTATGAGTACCGATTGAAGAAGCGTTTCATCTCCCATCGTCATCTTTCGGATCGCCGACAGATCGATTGCGGGAGGAGTGCTCTGTACGGCTGCCGGGGCTGGAGGCCGGTGGATGCCCAGCATTTTTAATAAGTCCTGTTCGCGGAATGGCTTTGAAAGGATTTGATCGAATCCACTTTGTAACAGCGAAGACTGCTCCTGCGGTAGCACATGAGCGGTGAGTGCTACAATCTGTACATCGTTTTTCTTAGCGCGTAACAATCGACAAAGTTCAATACCATTGATGCCTGGCATACGTATGTCCAGGAAAATGAAGTGTACATCGTCCAGATTTTCTTCCAGTATTTTCTCCGGTTGGGTCATGGCCTTAAAGTTCACCTGATTGTTTTCCAGAATCAGACTGCATAAGCGCACAATGAGCGGGTCATCATCGACCAATAAAACCCTGCCCGGATCACTGTTTGTTTCAGTGGGAATCACGTTGTCCGTTACCGTTGAATCCGTCACGGCAGGGGCTTTATCAAAATAGAGTTTTAATGTAAACGTAGTTCCCTTACCGGGCTCACTCGTTACATCTATTTTGCCTTGCTGCAGGTCGACTAGTTTTTTAACAATACTCAACCCCAAACCGGAGCCACCGTATTGTTTATGGACGTTTCCGTTGCCTTGTTCGAACTGGTCAAACACACGGCTGATGTCTTCAGGCGCTATCCCTTTACCGGTATCGGAAATTTTAAAAATGCATTTGATGTATTTCCCTTGTAGTACTTCTGTCTCCAGCTTCACTTCGCCTTCCGATGTGAACTTCACTGCATTGCCGAGGAGATTATATAAGATCTGTTTCAAACGAAAGGCATCACCCAATACTACATTGTCTGGCAGATGGTGACTGGATACAATTAACTGAAGTCCTTTTTTCTGAGCGCTGATCCGTATCACCGAAGTGACTTCATCGATTACCTTGTCCAGGTAGAATGGGGCATTTTCAAGAGTAAACGTATCGGACTCAATGCGGCTGAAATCCAGCACTTCATTAACCACTTGCAGTAAATGTTCGGAGGAGCTTTGTATCGCACTTACGGCTTCATGGCTCACTGCCGGATTTTTTAGTTGCTCCGAAAAACCAATGATGGATTGAAGAGGCGTGCGTAGCTCATGACTCATGTTGGCGAGGAAGCGTTGCTTCACTTTGCTCAGCTCTTCGGCTTCTTCTTTGGCTTTAATCAATTGAAGCCGGTAATAGTTGCTTCTGGAGATATCGACCAGTATTAAAAATACCAGCAGTGCAGCCAATAGAAAAAACACCAGCATGATGATACCAATGCGTTGGATGCTGGAACTCACCAGGTAGGCCGCTTCTGCATTCTTCCTTTCGATGGAAGCGATTTCTTCGTTCTCCACTTCCTGTAGAACAGAAAGTAATTGATTGATGAGCGAGATATTGGTGTTGATCAGATCCAGTTCACGTTTCATCATCTGACGGCTTTGTGTGCGCTGCCCTTCATCCAGTGATTTCATAATGCGCCCCACCTCGGTAATCGCCCCATCCTGTCGCGCTACCGCAAGCGTGTCGGTCTTCACACTGATTTCTTCCTTTACCTCCACACGGTTTTCAGTGCTGTCTTTTTTACGGCCACCGAACAGACGGGAGAAGAACGACTTTTTCTCTTCCTCCGGCCGGTAAGTAGTGGTTATTGTTTTTTTCTGAGTAGTGGTAACACTGCTATCTGCCTTTGGTTGACTTTGCACCAATATCTCTGAAAGCGAATCCAGTTGAAGTGAAAGCCGGCTGTTGAGAAAGAAGTCGGATTTGGATTTCAGGTATCCGATAAGCAGGTAATCGCGCTTACGCAAGATACGTTTCATGGCCTGTAGCCGCTCCGCTTGCCGGTGGTCTTCCCAGGCCATCTGTTCCAGTGAATCAATAGCCGATGAAATGGATTTGGATTCACGCAGAAGCGAGCTGTACGATTTATCCGGATTGCGCAACGCATCTGCCCGCTGCTGTTGATCCAGCCGGGTGATGCGTTCAAACAGGCTGTTTAGTGATTTCAGTTTACTGTTGGGTAAGGAGAGCTCATCTACCTTGGCAAGCAAACCATAAAAAGAGAAGTAGGTGATGGTAACGGCCAGCGCAATAGCGATAGCTGCCAGCAGGAATGCCGCCAGTACTTTTCCTTTCAGGGGAGCCAGGAATGATTGTGTTTCTTCAGATTGCATAACCGTATCAGCAAAAGTAAGATTATGAAAGCGAAATCAGGCATCGCATCCGATGGAATACGTATTCACCTGGCATCAACAACTGTTGATGTTTTTCCTCGAATCTGAAATGGTCAAGAGGGAAGAGCCGGTAGGCCACTTTGCTATGCGAGAATATGCGTTATTCTATTTTAGAGATGGTGCAGTACAGCCCAAGTAGGAAGACGGTCTCTTTGAGTTTGAGAGATGAGTTTAATAAAGAATAAGGAGGGATCAGTTCCCCGGTGGAATGATGTACTTCTTGAACCAACTCTGTATGGTCATCTGCATCACACCAAAAAAAGCTTCTTTAAAAATACCCGCTGACATTTTGCTGGCACCCCGTACGCGCTCGGTGAAGATGATGGGAACCTCTGTCAGCCGGAAGCCAAACTTCCACGCCAGGAATTTCATTTCAATCTGGAATGCATAACCTACGAACCTGATTTTATTCAGTTCAATGGTCTGTAATACTTTTTTACGATAGCATACAAAGCCAGCGGTGGTATCATGGATAGGTATACCGGTGATGTACTGCACGTACTTACTGGCAAAGTAGGACATCAGCACACGGCCCATGGGCCAGTTCACCACATTCACCCCCGTGGCGTAACGCGAGCCGATGGAGACATCACTTCCTCCTTCCGCACAGGCCAGGTACAAGTGAACCAGGTCTTTGGGATCATGCGAGAAATCGGCATCCATCTCCAGCAGAAATTCGTAGCCTTTTTCTATTCCAAACTTGAACCCCGTGATGTAGGCTGTGCCCAGGCCAAGTTTGCCTTTACGTTGCAGCAGATGCAAACGGATTTCTGTTTCCGTATTGAAACTGGTTTGCAGTTGCTTTACTATTTCGGCGGTGCCATCGGGTGAGCCATCGTCTACAATGAGAACATGGAAATCTTTGGGCAGCGCAAAGACAGTTTCGATGATCAGCGAAATGTTTTCTTTTTCGTTGAAAGTGGGAATGATAACCAGTGCGTTGCTCGCCATGCCTTTGGGTATCCGGCAAAACTAAGGAAAAACATTCCCCCCGAAAACATCCTTTTTCGCATATTTGGTACATGAATAAATGTATTTTTCTAGACCGGGATGGGGTATTGAATGTCGATGATGTGAACTATACCTACCTGCTCACCAAATTCAGAATCATTGACGGTGTGCCGGAAGCACTTTATCAACTAAAGGAAGCGGGTTATACGCTGGTGGTGGTCACCAATCAGTCGGGCATCGATAAAGGAATTTATACGCAGGAGCAGATGAAGATCTGCCACATCTATTTGCAGGAAGCCTGTGAGCATGTAATCGATCATTTTTATTTCTGTCCGTATTTCAGAAACAAAACCGCATCGCTGGCACGCAAGCCCGGCACACTGATGTTCGAAAAAGCCATTGCTAAATTTGACATCGACATAAAAAAATCGTGGATGATTGGTGACCGAGGTCGTGATATTGTGCCGGCAAGGCAGCTGGGCATACGCACCATACAGATAGGCGATGAGATACCTGATCAAGCGGAGCGTGCCGACTATGAAGTGAAGAGCTTACTGGAGGCGGCCCGGTTTATACTGAAGAAAAAGAAAGCCTGATTTCAGGCAAAGAGTGAATCCACTCCGGAAGCACAAAGCGAAAAAGAGGTACATGTTCACGCTCTCTCATTCACCATTAACAGCTCCTGCTGTCTCGGGCATGTTATTTGGTACTCATGGCCGGATTGGTAACTTTATTAAACAAACCAACCTAAAACACAAATGAAGAAAATGAGTATGATGGTGGTGCTGTTGCTGACAGTCATCACCGGCCGTTCCCAGTCTTTTGAGGGAACCATAAAATGGACAATGAATATGGAGATCACTGACCCTAAGACGAAGGCGCAGATGGAGGAAGCAAAGAAGAAAATGGCTGACCCGGCGAACCAGGCCAAGATGAAGGAGCTGCAAGCCAAAATGAACGACCCGCAGATGAAGGCCATGATGGATGCGAACCCACAGATGAAAGCCCAGATGGAATCAGCCATGAAAATGATGGCCGGTGGGGATGTTAATTCGATGATTCCTAGCGGGATGAATATAAAAGTAAAAGGAGCGAACTCACTTACCCGCATGGATGGCGGTATCATGGATGGTACGGAGGTACTGTACATGGCGGATAAAAATCAATCGGTGCGGATTGACAACAAGAATAAAACCTATTCGCCTCTGGCCACAGCTACTACTGAAACGCCAGAGTCGCAAACGAAAGCCAAGGTGACAAAGACTGCCGAAACAAAGAAGATACTCAACTACACCTGTACCAAATACATTGTTGAGTCAACCGATGCAAGAGGTAAAGCAGCGCAACAGTTTTTCTGGACAACCAAAGAGATTAATATTGACATGAAAAAACTATCGCAACATAAGATGCGCGATACGCAGTTCTTCTACGACAATATTGATGGCGTTCCTCTTCGCATAGAAATGGTGATGCCCGAAGGTAAGATGACGATGGAAGTAACAGACGTGAAAAAAGAATCACTCAATGCAGGTCTTTTTCAGATACCCGCAGGGTATAAAGAGGTGAAAGGACTGGGCTTTTGAGAAAGAACGCACACCAACAAAAAAGGATCGCCTGAGCAGCGATCCTTTTTTTATGCGTAGGAAATGTATAATCAGCTTTTAGTCACCGGCTCCTTCAATGGCTCATAGCCCAGCAAGTGAATCATGCTTTCGCTGCTTTGCTCGGGGGCAAAAAGCCTGGTGGTAATCTCTCCGTCTTCATTACGATCGATCAACACGTGTTTGGGTGCCGGGATCAGGCAATGCTGAATGCCTCCATATCCGCCCAATGATTCCTGATAAGCACCGGTATGGAAGAACCCGATGTACAAACGCTCTTCGTCATTGATCATCGGCATGAACACCTCACCGGTGTGTGCCTCGGAGTTGTAATAATCATGACTGTCGCAGGTCAGACCACCCATGTTTACCTTATGGTAGGGATCGTCCCATTTGTTGATCGCCAGCAAAATGTATTTCTGATTCAGACCCCACACATCAGGCAGGTGCGTAATGAATGAGCCATCGATCATGTACCAAAGCTCCTTGTCGTTTTGCAGTTTTTGATCGACCATGCTGTACAGCACAGCTCCACTTTCGCCCACGGTAAAGCTTCCGAATTCAGTGAAGATGTTAGGAACGGGTACGTTGTTCTTTTCACAAATCCATTTGATGTTTTCCACGATCTGCTCGATCATGTACTTGTAGTCGTACTGGAAGGTGAGTGATGTTTTGATGGGGAATCCGCCACCGATATCAATTGAATCCAGTGTGTCGCAGATCTTCTTCAGTTCGCAGTACTTGAAGATGAAGCGGCTCAGCTCACTCCAGTAATATGCCGTATCTTTAATGCCCGTGTTGATGAAGAAGTGCATCATCTTCAACGTAGCCTTATTGCTGGGGGCAATTTTTTCCTTGTAGAGCGGAATGATGTCGTTGTAGCGTATGCCCAAGCGGGAAGTATAGAACTCGAACTTCGGTTCTTCATCAGCGGCTACGCGAATACCTACATGGAACGGTTCGTTTACATTTTTCTCATACACGTCAATCTCCGACAGGTTGTCCAGAATGGGAATGCAATTCTGGAAGCCGTCATTCAGAAGGTCAGAGATGTATTGTGTGTACAATGGCATCTTGAATCCATTGCAGATGATGTAGGTTTCCTTGTTGATCTTACCACGCTCAAACAGGCTTCTTACAATCGGAATATCGTAAGCCGAAGATGTCTCCAGGTGGATATCGTTCTTCAGTGCTTCTTCCGTAATGAAGGAATAGTGGGATGATTTGGTGCAATAGCAGTACGTGTATTTTCCGTTGTAACGGAAACGCTCCATGGCATTGTTGAACGTAGCCTGGGCGAAACGGATGTTTTCGCTGATGCGTGGAAGATAAGTAAGTTTAAGTGGGGTGCCGTATTCTTTGATGATGTCCATCAGGGGCACATCATTGAACAGCAATTCGTGGTCGCGTACTTTAAATTCTTTCTGTGGGAATTCAAAGGTCTGCTCAATCAGCTCGCGGTAACTCTTCATTTAGTCCGTTATCCGTTAAACGTTAAAAGTGAATAGAAATTCATTAGTTTGACCTGTTTGTTTACAAACGATTAACCAGTTAACGGCTAACTTTTAACGCCCGGCCAAAGAGTGCAATATTCACATAAATTTGCCATCTTTGCAATACGTTAAATCGTATGGTCCATCACTTTCTCAATCCGAATTTTGTGCCCGCCAAACATGGCACCTACCCGCGACCGGACTATTAAATAGTTTAGGGGTATGAAAGGTTCATTCAGGGCCTTTTTATTTTAAGATTGACGGCCTGTATTTAATTCAAGCATATAATTTACTGTTTTTGTGAAAGAGATAATGATCATTGAGGTGAAGTCCGAAATCGGTGCCGGAACCCGTGGTGCCAGTTTGGGGGTAGAGGCAATCAAAATTGCCAGCCTCGATATGAAGTCGGACTTGTTCCGGCAATATGAATCGGTGGAGGTGGATAATGTGAACGAACTACTCTTTGACGGAGCCGAGCATGCCCACGCCAAGTTTATTGATGGTGTACTGATCATGGAAGAGCGTGTGTGCCTGGAAGTATACGAGCAGTTGTTTGATGGCTATTTTCCTTTAGTGATTTCGGGCGACCACAGCACGGCCTATGGTACCATCGCCGGAATTAAAAAAGCACATCCTAAAAAACGGTTAGGTGTGGTATGGATTGATGCGCATGCAGACATTCATACCCCGTACACAACCCCATCGGGCAACATGCACGGAATGACATTGGCCATGGCGTGCGGGCTGGATAACTTTGAATGCAAAGTGAACGATCCGAAAGGAGAGACTACCGATTACTGGGAACAGATAAAAACGGTAGGTATTCCCGGTCCTAAACTTCTTCCGGAAGACATTGTGTACATCTCGGTGCGTGACTTTGAAAAACCGGAAAACTACCTGATCAATAAATACAACATCAACTTTATTGAGACCGAAGAGGTGAAGAAGGCTGGCCCTGTAACCATCGCCCAGCGCACATTACAGATGTTAAGTCATTGCGATTTGATCTACGTGTCGTTTGATGTGGACAGTATTGATAGCCGCATCTCCAGGGGAACGGGAACACCAGTGCCCAACGGACTGACTGTAGAGGAGGCGAAAATACTGAACGTATCGCTGTGTAAAGATCCGCGTGTGTGTGCCTGGGAAGTGTGTGAAGTGAACCCCACACTGGATAGTGAAAACAAAATGGCAGAGAGTGCTTTTGAAATATTGGAAGCCGTTTCTAAGTCTATTGTCAATAGATATACGTTAACAGTGAATGGTTAATAGTGAAGGGTAATTGGGCTACCATTTACTATTAACGATGAGCTTTAATCCGCATCATACACAACACCGCCCTGCTTCCTGATCTCATCACTGACCTGGGCCATTAGCAAGCTGAGTGAATGTGGCATCAGGTCGCTTTCTTTTTTGTCGGCACGCAGGCAATGGATTACTTCTTCTACCTGGTATTGAAATCCGTTGCCGGGATAAGGGAACGGATATTCGGTGACTTCACCGGAATTTAGTCGCACGGTGATCAATTGCGATTTATGCCAGGGGGTGTGCATGGTGATTCTCCCCAGTGTACCCATGATGTCGGCTTGTTTGGGCGAATCGGTAACAATCGATGAAAGCACATGGGCGATACTTCCGTTGCGGTAGGACAGCAACGCACTGGTTACTTCATCCGCCCCAGTGCTGGCCAGCTGACTGAATGATTTTACTTCATCCGGTTTGCCCAGCAGGAGCAAGGCAAGGAAGAGCGGATAAATGCCCACATCCAGCTGTGCGCCTCCTCCTAGGTCCATGTTGTACACACGGCTTTCCAGATTAAGCGGAGCCGCAAATCCAAAGTCGGCCTGCAGGTATTTAATGTCACCAATACTGCCGGACTGTACTAATTCCAATACTTTTTTCGTGGCCGGAAAGAAGCGAGACCACATGGCTTCCATCAGAAACACATTTTCTGTGCGTGCTGCCTGAATCATTTCGTTGACTTGGCGGTAGTTCAATGCCAGCGGTTTTTCGCAAATCACCGCTTTGCCACTGCGTAAGCAAAGCAACGTCTGTTTATAGTGAAATGGATGAGGTGTAGCGATGTAGATCACATCTACTTTGGGATCGTTGATCAGGTCTTCATATGAAGTATAGACGTGATCTATGTTGTAGGTAGCCGCAAACGCTTTTGCCTTCTCTTCATCGCGCGAGGCGACCGCATATACTTTTCCTCCCCGGGCATGCTCAAATGAAGATGCAAAGCGGTTAGCTATTTTGCCGGGGCCGAGAATGCCGAAGTGGATGGTTTTCATAGAAACACGTAGTTATTAGAAGAAAGGTAAAGTACTGCCGTTAAAAAGCAAAAGGCTGCCGGATGATGGGGCAGCCTTTTTGGAATAAAGCAATACTCAATTAATTGGTAATGATGACACTGTCGGCAGAGGTAGCCGATTGCCCCCCGTTATTAACGGTAACTTTGTACGTCCCCAATGTCATATTAGTAGGAATGTAAACCCGGATGGTCGTTTCAGTCCAGCTGTAGATCGTTACGGCTGTTGTCCCAAGCAAAACGGTAGTTTCATAAGAATACTGCGTACTGCCGAAATTTTCTCCGTTGATGGTGAGGTAGGTTCCTCTCATTGCCGTAGTGGGCGACAGACTGGTGATTTTGGGTGAGGCCAGTGTGAATTGCTCCGATGCATTGATGGTATGTACCGGTGTAGTTATACTTAGCGTATGGGTTCCGATCGCAATTTCTTTCGGCACATTGAATTTGATTTCAGTAGCATTCGCGGATTGTACAGGGCAGCTGATATCACCGAGTTTTACTTTCACGGCTTCATTGCCATAGTATTGCGTGGTGCCCATAAAGTTTTTACCAGTAATGGTAACTAAGGATCCTCCTATTCCTTTTTTAGGAGTGAACGAAGTGATCTCGGGAGCAAGTATGGTAAACTCTCCCGGCAATGTGGTGGTGACACCATTGGAGACAAAATCAATCTTTAGCTTCTCTTGCTTGATGCCGTTAGGGATATAAAATGAAACACTTGTGTTGGTCGTGTTATTAATGCTCGCACTGCTACCATTGATCATGATGTTGAAAGTGCTGCCTGAGAAATTATTGCCTGTAAGGGTGACCAGAGTGCCCACATTACCCGACTTGGGAGAGAAGTCATTCACTGTGGGAAGAACTTTAAATGCTTCAGTTGCCGTTATATACTGACTGCCTACCCGTACGGTAATGCGTATACCATAATAGTAGTAGGTGTTAGTGATGTTCTGGGGAACTTCCACTACGAGTTTATTATTGGTCGATTCGACAACGGTAGCCGGAGTGTCATTGAAAAGGACTTTATTGTCTTGTGGCGATGAGCTAAAGTTGGAGCCGGTGATTGTAATGCGATCTCCTGCTTTGCCTGTAAGTGGTGCGGTATTGGTTACTTTGATTTGCGGGAAAGTGACCTGTATCGATTCGCCATACACTGTACCTTTCTCATTGGTCAGGTAAGCTCTTGCAAAGAAATAGGAGTTATAGTTCTCAGTGGAAATAGTAATTTCCGTTTCGAAGGACCCTTTAGTGGGCCGATTGCCCAGCGATTTTTTCTGTGAGGAATTGTACTCCACTCCATAATCCAATACATTGTAAGTACCTACTTCGTCAATACTCCCACGCACCATCACCGATGCAGCGGAGGTAGCAGTGATCTCCACTGTTCTTACAGCCGGATCAATGGCCTCGTCTTCTTTGCAGGCACCCAGTACGATTATAATAAAAGCGATATATCCTAAAGCCAGTTTAGATAGTTTCATAATGCGGTGTCATTTAAAAAATAAAACCTATACGGATGCCGTTGATCAATGAAGGGCCTACAAATGATTCGCTGTCATCATAGCGAGGTGTAGGTGTTGAGGGCTGGTTAGCGGTTGGCGTAGAGGTTACGTCAATGTCTTTGTAGTTGGTCGTATTGAACTGGAACAAAAACTCATACCCCGCATAGAAGTTTTTAGCAAAGTAATAATCAAATCCACACACCAGGTTTACTCCAAATTTGAAATAGGCCCGTTCGCTATACGTTGCAGTGAGGCCATTACCATTATAGGTATAGGTTTGCCATGCTCCTTTTACTTTTAGGGTAGAATTACCTGTACTCGTTTCTTGTGAAGAAGATTTATTGGCAAGACTCAACTCGGCCCCCACATAAGGTGAAAGTCGCTTCGTGCCTTTGAAGTGCTTTTCGATACCCCCATTAAGGCTTACAGTGGATGTTTTAGATGTATTAGTATACGTGTAGGGCGAGTTTCCATAAGGATTACTAACATCAGAATTGTCTTTTGATGAAGTGAAATTGAATCCTATACGAAGTGCCAGGCCCTCTTTTATAAAGTAACGTACCTTAATTTGCTGCAGTGCATTGTTTAGTTTCAGATCGCCTTGAAACAGGTTCACGTTAAGTTCAGTGGTGACGTTGCCTTTTACAGCTTTCGCGCTTTCAGCTGCTTTAGTTGAGTCAGACTGAGCGTAGCATAAGGATGCAGAGACCAGTAGGGCCCCTGTGAGGAGGAGGTTTTTCATTTTTTGGTTTTTGGGTTAAAAACAGGCTGCGAAAATAACGTTCGTTTTTCAATTACCCTCGCCATTGCCTGCTTTTTTATGATTTAAGTCAATCAGCAGAGAATTTTTTGCTATTCACTTTGAAATGCAAAGTACTTTCATTTATTTTGAATCGTCATTTAAAAAAGTTCGAATCACTATTCAACCATCAGGAAATCATGATTACTCAAAACAAAAGGTTAGCCGGCATTGTACTGGCAGTTGTAGTTCTGTTGTTCATACCATTGGTAGCGATGCAATTTACCCATGAAGTAAACTGGAGTATTTTTGATTTTGCAGTAGCGGGAGTGCTGTTGCTTGGAACTGGTTTGCTTTGTGAACTGGTACTACGAAAAGTAAGTATCCGTAAAAATCAGATCCTGCTTTGCATGATCATTCTTGCCATACTTTTACTCGTGTGGGCAGAACTGGCTGTAGGTATCTTTGGCTCACCGATAGCAGGTAGTTGATATTTTATTTTTTACTGAACACGATTCGTTCTGCTCTGCCAGTACTGATTAATAGACCTGTCACCTTCCCTTTCTTATCCCGCTGAAATTCGATCAGGTCTCCTCCGAGTTGAAATCCATCTTTGAAAGAGGGTTGAAGTGGCATGGCCTCAAAGGGTTTGATTTGTATCCATGCCTCATTGTTCCTGATCGCTATGTAGTAAGTGGCGTCCGCTTCTGTGCTATAGTATTCACCGGCAAGAGCCTGTAATGACTTTGCGCTCAGATCAGGAGCGGCTACTTTGCGATAGCTTACGGTATCAGTACCATTTTTAACAACGAGGGTAGTTGTTTGGGTTGCAATCCATTTGGATCCATCAAGAAACAGCGTGTCAGGATGGCTTGCTTTCAGTGTGCGTTTATTCGATACGATCTTTCCATCGGTATATTCCAGCTTCTGTACATCATAGTGACGCGTGCTTCGATAGATACCGTCAAATCGTTTCAGTTCTTTTTCGGTAAGCGTGATTTCCTTTTGCTCCTTATGGCTAATCACCTTTTTGCCAATAAACAATTCTGCAATCTGCTGCCCTGCGGTAGCTACGTTGAGGCTTCCATCATTACTTAATAGCGTAACCGATAGTTTCTTTTGTGGATAATATGCCAGCCATGCCCGGTACCCTGCTGTAGCCCCACTATGACTTATTTGTGTCAACCCATTTAGTTGATCAACCACCAATCCTGAGGCATACGTGATGGGTTGGCCGTTGTTGAGTTTGCCTGTTTGTACGCGCCATTGATATACCTGGTCACCGCCAATCTTTTTGGTTTCCAATAATGAATTCCATTTCAATAGATCCGCCGTGGTGGTAAGCAGCCCTCCATGACCATGTACATTTTCAAACGGCATGAGTTGTTCGTAGCCATTGCCCGCTTTTACATACGCAAGTGATCGGTTCGGAACAATTTCATGAAAGTTGTTTCTCCACTTTGTATTCTTCATTCCCAAAGGCTCAAAGAAACGAAGTCGGGTAAACTCGGCCAGTGACTGACCCGAAACTCGTTCTACAATGGTTACCAGACAAGAATAGTTGGAGTTGCTATAACTGTACTCGCTGCCGGGTGTGAAGTTGGTGGACTTCTGTTTGCTCATGATTTGCAAAGCCAGCTCCTGGGTATACGCTTTTGTAGTACGCGGCCATCCGGCGATGGCACCAATTGAACCCCAATCTTTGAGTCCACTGGTGTGATGGAGTAATTGCTGTATCGTGATGACAGCGGAATACTTCGGCAACTCCGGAATGTAGTTGTGTACATCATCGTCCAGCGTAAGCTTACCTTCTGCTGCCAGTAACAAAATGGAAGCGGCTGTAAATTGCTTGGCTACCGATCCGCTTTCGAAAATCGTCTCCGTGGTGTTGGGTACATTGTGTTCCAGATCGGCCAGGCCAAAAGCTTTATTGTAAATCAGTTTGTCGCCGCGTGAGACAGCGATGGCTCCGCCCGGTGTAGCGTTGTTCCACCGGCTGAAGAGCTGATCAATTTGTTTGAGAGTATCGATGGATTGTGTTTGACCGATAACGGTAACGACACAAAGAAGGAATACAAGTGTACGCTGCATGAACCCAAGATAACGACTTACCCAAAATAAAAAAATGGCGCTACATCATGGAGTTGCGCATGGGGTAGACTACTTTTAAAGTTAATAACCCCAAAAATGCGTACCTACCTGTTTCTGTTCTTGCTGATTCTGTCGGCTTGTACACCACCACTGGCTCTGAAGAAAGGAGTTCATCCGGAGCCCTTATCCGTGTTTATTGAGTTTCATCCTTCTGTACCTGAAGAAGTGCAGGATGTGATGAGTAAACAATTGGATGATGCCATACTCCTGCACAATACGACAACGGCTCGATTGCCGGTAGAAAGAGCGTATGTACTGGCCAATGAAAATACCTTGCGTATACGCGTTCACATGACCCGGCTGGTTGGCCCGAAAGAGAATGCAGCAGGTATTGCGCTTAGTGCACTGGGGCTCTCTATGCCGATATTACTTGCCGCCGGTGGTAGTGAGTATATATTAGGTTTCTACTATTTTCCGCAGGCTACTTCCTATATGGAATACCAGCTTTCGGAAGACATAGATGGTTCTCCTAAATCGCCTTTGTTCGTGATGCATAAAACGCCTGGTTTTCTGAAGAGCAAGGAGAAGCAAATCAGTAAGCATGGCTATTACTTCAATACTACCATGAGGAAGATTTTTAAAGCCATGGAGAAAAACAGGAAGACAGGTTGATCTCCCCGTTATCACTTCGGGGGTTATCCCATCGGAAGCATTTTACCGTTTAAACTAAACGTACGAGGAATGATAGAAATCACTATCATTCCTTTTTATTTTTGCGTGCATTGTGTCATCCAATGGTATGTAATCACTTCATAAAACCTAACTGAAAATCATCAATGAAAAAGCTCCTTTATTGTTCGCTGGCCCTGTTGCTGGTGGCAAGTTGTAAAAAAGCGGAAGAGACGAAAGAAAAACATGTCGTCATCACCGGCATTGACTCCACCAAAAATCCAGGCGATGATTTCTTTACCTATGCCAATGGCATCTGGTACGACACGGCGAAGATTCCCGATTCACAAACGGGTGTGGGTTCCTACTCCTTCCTTAACTATCCGCAACGGATACGCCTGCGCGGAATACTGGACAGTGTATCGAAAGCAACTAACCCGGCAGGAAGCATTGCCCAGAAGGTAGGTGACTTTTATGCTTCCGGTATGGACACCACCACCATCAATCAGCGTGGCTACGATCCGATCAAACCTCTCCTCGCCAGCATTGATGGCATTACCAATGTACCTTCATTGATGAAAGAAGTAGGCGAAGAACTAAAGACGGGAAACAGTTCCATCATCGGGTTGTACGTAGGGCCGGATGATAAGCAGAGTACCATCAACATTGTGCAACTGGCGCAAACCGGTATTGGGCTACCGGAGAAGGAGTATTATTTCAGAAAAGATTCCTCTACGCTGGCGATACAAAGCGCGTATAAAAAATACCTGGCTACATTATTCGAGCTGACAGGCAGCGATGCCGCTACGGCAACCCAACATGCTGCGGTAGCTTATGAGATTGAAAAGCAGCTGGCTGTTTCGCACAAAACGAATATTGAACTGCGCGATGTGAAAGCCAATTACAACAAGCTTGCTGTGGCGGCTATCGCCAAAAAGCAACCCAACATTGGCTGGACTACTTTGTTTACTGACTTAGGTATAAAGACAGATTCACTTAACGTAGGCCAACCGGCCTACTATGACAAGCTGAATGCGATGCTGAAGTCGGTTTCCATCAATGAGTGGAAAATTTACCTCAAAGCAAATGCACTGACTACGTATGCCAACTGGTTGAGCAAACCTTTTGCGGATGCATCGTTTGCTTACACTAAAATACTGACGGGACAAGCCGTGAAGAAATCGCGCGCGGAAGAAATGACCGAAGCGGTTGATCGTTCATTGGGCCATGCACTGGCACAATTGTATGTGAAGAAGTATTTCACCGAAGAAGCCAAGAAGCGCATGACGGTATTGGTGGACAACCTGAAGAAAGCATTTGAAGCCCGCATCACCCGCCTGGAATGGATGAGTGATAGCACCAAGGCAAAAGCGAAAGAAAAACTACAGGCCTTTACCGAGAAAATTGGCTACCCGGATAAATGGAAAGATTATTCGAAGGTAGAGGTGAGCAAGGGTACGTATTTTGAAAATCGCCTGGCGGCTAATCAGAATGAATACCTCTACAGCATTGCCAAGGTGGGTCAGCCCGTAGATCGCAGTGAATGGTACACTACACCGCCCACAGTGACTGCGTATAACAATCCTCCCTTGAATGAGATTGTTTTTCCTGCTGGAATTCTGCAATCCCCTTATTTTGATCTGAGTGCCGATGATGCACTGAACTATGGTGGTATCGGTATGGTGATTGGGCACGAGATCACGCACTCATTCGATGATCAGGGTGCACAATACGATAAGGTAGGCAA
The DNA here is from genome assembly GCA_023251155.1 of Flammeovirgaceae bacterium. Taxonomy (GTDB): domain Bacteria; phylum Bacteroidota; class Bacteroidia; order Cytophagales; family Cyclobacteriaceae; genus ELB16-189. The sequence continues at coordinate 49,801 of JAHEZH010000021.1, forward strand.
CGTATCGGATTGGTGGACCAAAGAAGACTACGCCAAATTCAAAGCACGTACACAGCAGGTAATTGATCAATACAATCAGTTTACGGTGTTGGATTCGGTACATGTGAAAGGGGCATTGACGGTAGGAGAAAACACAGCCGATGTAGCCGGTGTAGCCATTGCGTATGATGCTTTCAAGTTAACCAGGCAAGGACAAGATACCACGAAGCTGGATGGCTTCACTCCTGATCAGCGCTTCTTTATTTCTATTGCCCGGATATGGAGAGTGAAAACCAGAGATGCTTACCTGCGCATGTATGTAAACACCAATCCGCATTCACCCGCCAAATGGCGCGTGAACGGCCCGTTGATGAATTTTACACCGTTTTATAATGCCTTTGGTGTGAAGGAAGGGGATAAGATGTTTAAGCCAGAGAGCGAGCGGATTGTGGTGTGGTAAGTTTGGGTTGAACATTATAGAAGGGTCCATGGAGTTTAAGCTTCATGGACCTTTTTACTAAGAGTAGTGCTCATTGCGGGCAACTGGATTAATGAGAAGAATATAAACCTAACTTATTTCCTTCCGTATCTGTGAACAAGGCAAAGAAACCCATGCCGGGCCCAATCTCAGTTTTAGGTACAACGATAGTTCCTCCGTTTGCTTCTATTTTGTCCGCTACTGTTTGTAAGTTGTCTCCACCATTCAGATAGACAATAGTGCCATCAGAAGAAGGTTTATAATCGGCACCATTGATTAGCTGAACGAAGATCCCTTCTCCTTCATTGGGAAACAACCCCATCTTTGTTTCTCCCATTTCGATCTCTTCGATATCAATGTTAAGAATACCTTGATAAAATGTCACAGCCCGTGAAAAATCGCTGGTGGGGATTTCAACAATTGAAATTGGATTTTTCATAGCTGATGTTATTTGATTAGTTGTTGAGTCTGCCTGTTGTACGTGTGGGCTATCTTTGATTTGCCTGGCACAAGAGGTACAGCCGATTCCAATAAGGATCGCTGCACTAAGTATTTTGCTGTTCATCTTTACTAATTGAAGTTTGATAATACAAACTTGCATCCCTTTCGGGGATTGAAATTGTAAAAATGCGACAAACTATTCTTTTG
>JAHEZH010000246.1 GCA_023251155.1 Flammeovirgaceae bacterium
AGTGGGTGAAAGGAGAGCTGAGCTTTAACCAGATCAAGGAAATTAATATTGATGATCTGCTCGGCAGGGAGTCGATCAAACTGAACAACCGTGCTGTAGAAGAAGATATTCGTGGCAAGCGTGTGGTAATCACGGGTGCTGCCGGATCGATTGGCTCTGAACTGGTGCGCCAGATCATTTCATTTCAGCCTGCGTGCCTGATTATGATCGATCAGGCCGAATCTCCCTTGTATGAGATTGAAAGAGAAGCAAGGTCATATGGTAGCAATAGCCAGATTATTCCTTTTCTGGCGGACATCTCCAACTATGAGCGCATTGACCGCATATTCGGTGAATTCAAGCCCCATATCATCTATCATGCTGCGGCGTACAAGCACGTGCCGATGATCGAAAGCAACCCTTCCGAGGCCATCTCCTGCAATATATTAGGAACAAAACTGCTGGCTGATCTTGCAGTGAAATATGAGGTGCGCAAGTTCGTCATGATTTCTACGGATAAAGCCGTAAATCCCACCAATGTGATGGGCTGCTCCAAACGTATTGCCGAGATGTACGTGCAGGCGTTGAATAACTCCCTGGAGTTACAATCCAGAAATCATACCGTCTTTGTAACTACCCGGTTTGGTAATGTGTTGGGGTCCAATGGATCCGTGATCCCCATTTTCAAAAAGCAGATTAAGTCAGGAGGGCCGATAACGGTCACCCATCCGGAAATTACGCGCTATTTTATGACCATACCGGAAGCGTGTCAGCTGGTATTGGAAGCCGGCACGATGGGGAAAGGAGGGGAGATTTTTATCTTTGATATGGGCAAGTCCGTGAAGATCATGGATCTGGCCAGCAAGATGATCTGGCTGAGCGGGCTGGAACCTGGTAAAGATATCGATATCGTATTTACCGGCTTGCGCGAAGGGGAGAAGCTGTACGAAGAGCTGCTCACGAATAAAGAGAATACCATTCCTACGCATCATGAAAAGATCATGATTGCCAAAGTACAGGAATCCTCTTTCGAAGAGATTAATAAGTTTATTGAATTATTCCACGACCTGGTGGATGATAAGAACGAACTCAAGATGGTTGCCCTGATGAAGGAATTAGTACCGGAGTACAAGAGTAACTATTCCCGTTACGAAATACTGGATAAGCTGGCTTAGTCCCTTCTCTGTCACTCTTTTCAATTAAATAAGACGTTGCTTTCCCTCCCGAGTATACCTGGAGTGTGACGTTAACCCCCTTAATCAACTGCAAATCTCCGGAGTAAAGGCCGGGCTTTATTATCTATATAACAGGTCCGATTACCAGAAACCTGCAGAAGAAATCTATAAGGAAGGCCGGAATTAATTAAATCACAGGGGTTAAGAAGTAATTAAAAAGGTTATCGAATTGATTCAATAACCTCTTTTGAGACCTTACTACCGGAATAGGCTCTACTATCTTCTTCTTGTTCCTCCTCCTGGTCTGCCATACTTTCTTCTGCTCTTGTAAAGTTTGCGTTGGTTGTTTGGCCCACCACCAATCTGCACTGGCAGGTAATATTCTACCTTAACCGTAAGCAGGAAATACGCATCCTTATTGCTAGGATCTCCTCTTATCGCTCCGGGCTCAGCCGGGCTCAGACCAAGCTCAGGTCTGCGATCCGACAGAGCAGCAGCCACCGGATTTGTAAATGCAGCAGGCCCTTTGTGTGTGGTGCTCACGTCATCGATGTAATCAGTAAACGTTTTTCGGTATCCACCTTCCAAAGAAACGTTGAATAACGGTCCTACTTTAAATTTGACTCCTAGCCCCATCGGGATAACCAATGTGAAGCGGCTGTATTTTACCAATTCTGTTTGGAGCGGCTGAAGTGCATATTTCTGTCCATTGTAAACGGTAGTCGGATTGAAATACAGCCCACCCAAACCTGCAAAAGCATACAGATTTACAGGAGGACGCTGATAAAATCGTTTACCCATTGGAAGCAGACTGATATGGCCAGTTGCGTTGAATTCAAAATTATTCGATTCAAAAGACAGGTTTCTTGTCTGGCGACCACTTTCCAGAGGCGCTTTTGAATCATCTCCTTTCAATTGAAACCAGGTACCTTCGGCACGTACACTGATACGATTGCTGAGGTAATACTGAAGCCCGATGTTTACGGTAGGCTTGGCATCAATGTAATCTTTATCGTTTTTTAAATCACCCAGGTAAGAACTGGTGCCTACACCACCCTCTACTATCAGGGAACGCTCTCTGCGGGCAGCATAAAAACTCTGACCTTCAGCGTAAAGGGATACGACTAAAAGTACTGCGATAACAGATAGAATTTTCTGCATATAAGGGATATTAATAGGCTAATTTAGGACTTTAAGATGAATTCTTAAAGTCCTAAAGAATAATGCCAAACGAATCAGGCTAAAACCTCCTTGATTTTCTGAGCGGCATCCTTTAAAAGGATGGCTGAGAACACTTTTAAACCTGATTCCTGAATGATTTTCGCACCTTCTTCTGCGTTGGTACCCTGAAGACGTACAATGATCGGTACGGGAATATTTCCTACTTTTTTATAGGCTTCCACTACTCCGTTGGCTACACGGTCGCAACGAACGATACCGCCAAAGATGTTAATCAAGATTGCCTTTACGTTAGGATCTTTCAGGATGATGCGAAATCCCGCTTCCACGGTTTCTGCATTTGCGCCACCCCCTACGTCCAGAAAGTTGGCGGGCTCACCACCCGAAATCTTGATGATGTCCATCGTGGCCATGGCCAGCCCGGCTCCGTTTACCATACAGCCTACATTGCCGTCCAGCTTCACATAGTTCAGACCCGATTTACCAGCTTCTACTTCCAATGGATCTTCTTCCGAAATATCTCTCAGTTCTTCCAGGTCTTTATGGCGGAACAATGCGTTGTCGTCCAGGTTTACTTTTGCATCGACAGCGATTATTTTATTGTCAGAGGTTTTAAGTACAGGGTTGATTTCAAACATTGCAGCATCCAGGCCGATGTAGGCTTTATAAAGTGAGTGAATGAATTTAACGCCATCTTTAAAAGCGTTTCCTTCCCAGCCCAAGGCAAAAGCAATCTTTCTCGCCTGGAATGGCTGTAATCCGATGGCTGGATTCACCCATTCTTTGATGATTTTTTCAGGCGTATGTTCGGCCACATGCTCGATGTCCATACCTCCTTCGGTAGAGGCCATGATCACCGGCTTGCTGGTAGCACGATCAAGCAGAATACTGATGTAGTACTCCTTTGGTTCGCTCTCTCCCGGGTAGTAAACATCCTCAGCAACAAGTACTTTGTTTACCTTCTTACCGGCTGCACCGGTCTGTATCGTAACCAGTGTGCCACCCAATATGGCTTTTGATTTATCCACTACTTCGTCAAAGCTCTTTGCTAATACCACACCACGAGAACCCGTTTCCTGCACCGTACCCTTTCCACGTCCACCGGCATGTATCTGCGATTTAATCACGAACCATTTAGAGCCCGTTTCTGCCTGCAATTCCTTGGCCGCAGCCAAGGCCTTATCGGGGGTGTCTGCAACAATTCCTCGCTGAACAGCTACTCCATAGTTTTTTAAAATGTCTTTAGCCTGGTATTCGTGAATGTTCATATCCTTAATTTTGGGGGCAAGCTACTTTTTTTAAATCTTTAATTCAAGAATATCTCATACCATGTTAAAAGCATCAGGAGTTCAGAAGTCGTATAATGACTTGCGTGTGTTGAAAGGGGTTGATCTTCATGTTGCTAAGGGTGAAGTAGTCGCTATAGTGGGTGCTTCGGGCGCAGGAAAAAGTACCCTGCTTCATATTCTGGGTACGCTGGATTCACCCGATCAGGGCACTGTTTTTATAGACGGTGAAAATGTGTTCTCACGTCCTGCTAATCAACTGGCTGAGTTTCGTAACCAGAAAATTGGATTCATCTTTCAGTTCCATAATCTACTGCCGGAGTTCTCTGCATTGGAGAACGTAATGATTCCAGGATTGATTGCCAGACGTGATGTGGGAGAGCTGAACCGTAAGGCTACTGCTCTGTTGGAAAGGTTGGGATTAAAGGATCGTATTGCTCACAAGCCATCGGAGCTATCGGGAGGAGAGCAACAACGTGTGGCGGTAGCCCGCGCGATGATTAACTCACCGGCGTTGATTTTTGCCGATGAACCCAGTGGCAATCTTGACTCGAAGAATGCAACCGACTTGCACCAGTTGTTTTTTGATTTAAGAAATGAGCTGAACCAGACTTTTGTGATTGTTACACACAATACGGAGTTTGCTCATCTGGCCGACCGGAAACTTGAAATCAAAGACGGACAAATGTCCCTCTGATTTCTGTCACCGAATTACATTCTTCCTCTTGAGTATCTCGCTTGTGCTTTGTTACCATGCTTGGTGAGGCGGTTGGTGTTGCCATAAGAGTGGCAGCTGTAAGTTTCCAATCCGCAAGAGGTCAGGAATAAACCGATTAAAGCGATGAAGACAATCTTTTTCATGTGGTCGATGTTTTTGTGCTTTTGATACTTCAAATGTAGAAGCATCCATTCGACTGCATTTTTCGTTGTCTGGACGGATAGAATAAGTGTAAGCCAAACTGTACTTTGGTAAAAAAAGGGATAAACAGTTGGAAAAGTTTCTTCTGGTTGAGCAAATCTTACCTCAAACCCTACATCGAATCGGCAGTTAAAGCAACACTTTAATCGACTAATGGACAAAAACTGTGGATTCTGCTTCCCGAACTTCAGCTAATCCTTTATTATTGATGAATTCGATCACCACTTTTTTGGAATCGTAGATCAAAAGCGGATCGTATTTGGCGGAAACCCGGATGTAGTTATCCGTGAAGCCATGCATTTTACCCTCTTCAATGTCATTTTCGAAAAGTACAGTCGTTTCATGGCCGACATTGGCTTCGTAAAAAGCTCTTTTCTTCTTATCGGAAAGGATATGCAGCATGCGCGAGCGCTCATTACGCTCTTTCATGGGTACTGCATCGGGCAATGTGGCCGCCAGTGTATTCTCTCTTTCCGAATAGGTGAATACGTGCAGGTAGGAGATGTCTAGTTCGTTGAGGAAGTTATAGGTGTCGAGAAAGTCTTCTTTGGTTTCGCCAGGGAATCCTACAATGACATCGACACCAATGCAGCAATGAGGCATCCGTCTTTTGATGTGGGCCACGCGATCGGCATACAATTCTCTCTGATAACGTCTTCGCATCAGCTTCAGAATCTTGTTTGACCCTGACTGCAGCGGAATATGAAAGTGAGGAACGAAGCGTTTGGACCGGGCTACGAATTCAATGATCTCGTCTGTCAGTAAATTAGGTTCAATCGATGAAATACGGAAGCGTTCAATACCTTCTACCTCGTCCAGTTCTTTGATGAGCTGAATGAAGCGTTCTTTTCGTTCTCCATTCTGCAACCCGAAGTCACCGGTATTCACCCCAGTAAGTACAATTTCTTTTACCCTTGTGTTGGCAATTTCTCTGGCGGTGGCCACAATCTTTGCGATACTATCACTGCGGCTATTTCCTCTTGCCAAAGGTATGGTGCAGAAGGAACAAGAGTAATCACATCCGTCCTGCACTTTGAGGAAAGTACGGGTACGATCCTGCATGGAATAAGAGGTATTGAATTGATTAGCCGCACCAATCTCCGAAGCAATGACGGTGGGTTGGGAGGTTCGTACAAAACCATCAAGTAATTCCACCAGACGGAATTTTTCAGCTGCTCCAAGTACAGCGTCTACTCCGGGTATCTCCGCAATCTCTTTGGGTTTTAACTGGGCATAGCACCCGATAATAGCCACATACGCATCGGGCGATATGGCCCTGGCTTCACGCACAATTTTGAGGCACTTCTTATCTGCATTCTCGGTAACCGAGCAGGTGTTGATAATGAAGATATCGGGTGTCTCGTTGAATTCTACTTTCTTATAGCCGCTTTCTTCAAACTTCCGCGAAATAGTGGAGGTCTCGGAATAGTTGAGTTTGCAACCCAGCGTATAAAAAGCAACTTTTTTCATAACAAGGCCGCAAAGATAGCTAATGTAGTAGTTTGTTAATAGTTAAAAGTAAACGGAATACAACCATTGGCTCCCGATTCACTTTTAACCATTAACTTATTGTTATGCTACAGAATGATTTCCTTCTCAATGACTTTGAGGCGATCATCCAGTTGCTTGCTGGTGGCCTTGTATCCCTCTGCACTACCCAGTTTGGCGCTGACGCTGATGTAGAATTTAATCTTTGGTTCCGTGCCCGAAGGGCGAACAGAAATTTTGCTTCCGTCGGCAGTGATGAACTGAAGTACATCGGATTGGGGTAACCCGATTTTCTTTGTTTTTCCGGTAGCGGGATCCTTCTCTTCGCTGCTCTTGTAATCGAGAATGCGCGTCACTTTATTTCCGGCGATGGCCACGGGAGGGTTGTTTCTGAATTTTTCCATCATGGCTTTGATCTGCTGTTCACCTTCCGCTCCTTTTCTGACCAGGTTCACCAGTGCTTCCTTGTAGTAAGAGAACTCGGTATACATCTGGATCAGCCATT
>JAHEZH010000129.1 GCA_023251155.1 Flammeovirgaceae bacterium
ATCGGCTCATAGAATGCACGGAAGTTGTTCACAAGGCTATGACCTAATGCACTTCTGAAGAAGAAATTCAAATCCCAGCTCTTGTAATTTAACTGGTTTCTCCAACCTATTTCAGCAGTAGGAAGGCCATTTCCTAATTTTTTAAAGTCACCAGAAATCAAAGCATTAGCAGGCGAAGCATCTACTTTACCATCGCCATCCAAATCTTTGAAACGTGGGGCACCAGAACCTTCAACTCCATCAAAAACAGGTCCCCAGATTTGACCAATCTGCTCACCCACAGCAACTCGGGTCATGAATGTTCCATTTTGACCTGGGGCACCCAACTCTGCGATCATTCTCTCATCCGTAACATATTCCTCAAGTATACTCTTATAGTGACTTACCACAATGCCTGGTGTCCAGGTTAACTCGCCAAATTGAATCGAATTATAACTCAAGTTGATTTCAAATCCGTTTGTCTTCAACTTACCTGAGTTTTGGTACTGAGGAAGTCCCGCGTTCGCACCTACCGCTACTTGTTGCAATTGAATAAAATCACTGATGGTTCTCGTGTATACATCTAAACCCCCGGTTAATTTACCATTGAAGAAACCAAAATCAAGTCCACCATTTAATTCGGCTTTCTCTTCCCATTTCAAGTTCGGATTACCATTACGTGCTAATGTAACACTACCACCTCCATTCAATGAATAATCCCATTGATCCTGAGCATAACCTGATGCAGGAGGCAATGATCCAGTTACTCCATATCCTCCTCTGAATTTCAGAAGGCTTACATTAGGTAATTCGAGATAGTGATTCAAGTCGACACCTAAACCAACGGAAGGGAAAGTTCCCCATTGATTATCTTTACCCAGTTTAGTCGATCCTTCTCTTCTCACAGAAGCATTAAGGAAGATAGCATTGTCGAAAGTAGCGCTAACCCGTGCAAAGCCAGCAATGATCTTATTCCTTGGAGATTTATCGCTGCTAATATTAGTTCTGGCAGCTAACCCTGAAATTCGATCTCCAGAGTTTTCCAAAGCATCACCTCCGAGCAGATCGGTAGGGAAGTTACCCAGTTCGACAAACAGGTTTTGGTCCTGATCTTCCTGATAAGAATATCCTGCTGTTATATCTAAATTAATTCTATCAATCGCTTTAGAATATGTACCATAACCTTCAATCAGAGTGAATTTTTTCTGATACGAATTTTTTCTCGCCAGACCATTTCTATTTAATCCTCTGAATAAGGATTTGCTTGAATAATACTCATCACTATTGTCGAAAGTGTACTGTTGGCCATAGTTTCCTGTTATTGTCAGGTCTTTGAAGATCGAATAATCAACTTTAGCACCGTAATTCATGTTCAGGCTGTTTCCCTCATTTACATTCTGATCGATTATAGCAACAGGGTTAAAGTTGTCAAACAGGATTGCCTGATAATAATCGCCATTAGGGAAGCGAATCGGAGCCGTTGGATTGTACAATGCCGCATAGCGAAGTGCCTCAGGAAAAGACTTGTTGTACTTTTTATTTGTTACAGAAAAATTGACATCAAGCTTTAAACGATTGTCCAAAGCAGTCTGTGTTAAATTTGCTCTGGTATTGATTTGGTCAAAACCTGATTTTTTAAGAACACCATTGATGTCACGAATGTTGGTTGACAAACGGAAGGTGGTATTATCACTACCACCGGAAAGGGCAATATTATGCACATTTGAGAAAGCGGTTCGTGTTACCTCGTCCTGCCAGTCTGTACTTGAACCTAAATTATTGCCTCCAGCCGCTACATATTGATCAGGAGACATCACCGGTATTTTCTTGAAAACGGATGCAGCCGATACGTATGCATTATAGGTAACCCCTAAACCCTTTTTCGAACCTCTCTTTGTCGTAATCAAGATTACACCACTCGAACCTCTGCTTCCATAGATAGCTGCGGCAGATCCATCTTTAAGAACGTTGATGGTTTCAATATCGTTTGGATCAACGTTAGCTAAATCGGCACCTAAAACACCATCAATTACCACCAATGGAGAAGCATTTGATCCAACTGTTGAGATCCCTCTCAAACGAACAACTGAAGAAGAATTTGGATCTCCCCCTTTATTGTAAATACTAAGACCAGCAACCTTTCCTTGCAAAAGCTGTGTGGGATCATTGATATTACCTCTGTTGAAATCCTTTGTATCTAACGAGACAACAGATCCGGTAATTTCCTTCTTTTCCTGAGATCCATACCCAACGACAACTACTTCCGACAAAGCGGTCACATCAGTAGCCAGAGTAACATTAACTACTCCCTGTGATCCAACTACCGCTTCCTGAGAGGTATAGCCTACAAAAGAAAACACAAGAGTTGCACTACTACCCACTGTAACACGGTAATTTCCCTCCGAATCGGTCACCGTTCCATTGCTGGTTCCCTTCTCTACAACATTCACCCCGGGAATGGCTGAGCCATCGTCTCCTGAAGTCACTTTTCCGGTTACTACCTGTTGAGCCATTGCCACTGATGTGACAAAGAGAAAAATCAGCATAGCAAACCTGCGCATTGATAGATACAATCTAATCATACTGGTTTTTGTTTGGTTTATTAAATTATGGTTTAGATGAGTTTTTCGAAATCATGGCTTATTTTAGTGGCTTAGTAATAGATAAACCAATAGGTTTAAAACATGATTCCGAAATCAATATTAGTCCGAAAAATCATTTTCCCCGCGTCACAAGTTCAAAAAAGTGCCAAAATTTTAGCGAAAACGAAATCGCAAACGTTTGCAATTTTAATAAAATATTTAACTCTTTCCTACTAACTCTAAACCTAAACTAAAGATGAAGTTCAACCAGGTAACCATTAAGGACATTGCAAGGGAATTGGGTATCTCTCCTTCTACCGTGTCACGCGCGCTAAAAGACCATCCGGACATCAGCTCGGATACAAAAAAAGCGGTGAATGAGCTCGCTGAAAAGCTCAACTATCAACCGAATATCGTTGCGTTGAGCCTTCGTCAAAGAAAAACCAATACCATAGGGGTTGTCATTCCCGAGTTAGTTCACTTTTTCTTCTCCACCGTAATCAGCGGGATTGAGTCAGTAGCTTATGAAGCGGGGTATAACGTTATTCTGGCACAATCCAACGAATCGTACCAAAGGGAGGTCATTGCCCTGAAAGCGCTTTTTAACAGCCGCGTGGATGGTATGTTGCTGTCTGTCAGCCGTGAAACCACCAATTTCGATCATATCGAATCCATCATCTCCAAAGGTGTACCCATTGTATTTTACGATCGTATGTACAACAATCCCAATTCCAGCAAGGTGATTGTAGACGACTATATCGGGGCAAAAGAAGCGGTATCTCACCTGATTGAGCAAGGCTGCAAGCGTATCGCTCACCTGGTTGGCGCACCCAGCCTCATTATCACAAAAGACCGCCTGCGTGGATACCAGGATGCGTTAAATGAAAAAGAACTGGAGTTAAAAGAGAATTATACCGTCATCTGTCCTTCCGGTTCATTTGAAGAAGGTAAAAAAGCAACACGAAAGCTGCTTTCACTCGGTACGATACCTGATGCCATTTTTGCGGGTAACGATCCGATGGCTATGGGGGCAATGATGGCCATTAAAGAAAAAGGGCTCAGCATACCCCAGGACATTGCTGTGGTGGGCTTTAGCAACTGGTTTTTTGGTGAATTGATGGACCCTTCGCTGACTACGGTAGATCAGCCCGGATTTGAAATGGGACAGGAAGCTGCGCGTTTATTAATCCGCCAGATTGAATTAAAAGATAAAGATCAGGACGATGATCCTATTGCGGAAACCAAAGTATTGAAAACCAAATTGATTGTTCGTGACTCATCGCAGAAAAAGACACTGAAGAAAAAATAGCGCAATCGTTTTCTGAATTTTTAGTCGCCATTTTGATAGTTAATGATTTCTGGTGGCGTCACCCCTTATAATTAGCTCAAAATGACCTCTTTTCGAAGTTCGGCAAGTCAAAACCTGGGAGATTTTACTGCTTTCAGGAAAACAAAAACAGGTTTGGAGGGTGAAACAACGCGTGGAAAATTCCTCGTTGACGTGTTTTCATCTGCTATTATTAAAGTTTCTCTGAGCCCGGATGGGCGTTTTGACGACTTTTCCTATGCTGTAGTGGCAGTTCCGGAGACCGATGAGTTTACCATCGAAGAGGAAGCAAACGTCCTCTTGGTCAAAACGGATAAAATCCGCCTTCAGATCAATAAAGCTCCGCTCCGCTTTACTTTTTACAATGCTCAAGGTGAGCTGCTAAACGAAGACGAAGCCGGTTTGGGCACCTCATGGATCGGCGAGCAGGTAACGACTTACAAGAAAATTCAAGAGGGAGAACGATTCATCGGGCTGGGCGAAAAGACGGGGCCACTTGATCGAAAAGGAGCATCCTACCAGAACTGGAATACCGATGCCTATGGATACCACGGCGGGTCAGATCCGTTGTATTGCTCTACTCCTTTCTACATTGGTGTTCATCACCAGGTAGCCTACGGTATCTTCTTCGATAACACGTACAAAACGTTTTTCAACTTTGGTGCTTCTAACAATCGCTTCGCCAGTTTTTCGGCCGACAGTGGTGATATGAATTATTACTTTATTCACGGAAGTAATGTCAACGAAATTATCCAGAACTATACCTGGCTTACCGGGCGTATGGAGATGCCTCCGCTGTGGTCAATTGGGTACCAGCAATGCCGCTATAGTTATTATCCCGATAAAGAAGTACTCACTCTAGCCCGCACTTTTCGTGAGAAGGAAATACCGGCCGATGTAATCGTGCTCGATATTCACTACATGGAGAAGTATAAAATCTTCACCTGGGATAAGAAGAATTTCGCTGACCCCAAACAACTCATTGATCATTTGGCCGAACTGGGGTTCAAGGTAGTGATCATGTGTGACCCAGGAATAAAGGTCGAGGCAGGGTACGATGCCTATGATGACGGAGTCAAAAAAGAGGTGTTCCTCAAATACCCGGATGGCAAAAACTATGAGGGGCAAGTGTGGCCTGGATGGTGCCACTTTCCTGACTTCACCAATCCTAAAACAAGAGACTGGTGGGCTTCTCAGTTTCATTCCTATGTTGATCTGGGGGTGGAAGGTTTCTGGAACGACATGAACGAGATCGCCACCTGGGGACAATCGCTTCCTGAGAATATTGAGTTCGATTTTGAAGGAAACAAAAGCACTACACGAAGAGGACGAAACGTATATGGGTTCCTGATGGCGCGAAGCACGTATGAAGGCACCAAGAAATTATTAAACGGGAAGCGTCCGTTCAACCTCACCCGCGCGGGCTACTCGGGTGTACAACGCTATTCCGCCGTGTGGACGGGTGATAACGTTTCCTATGATGAACACATGCTCCTGGGTGTACGTCTGGTAAATAGCCTGGGCCTCGCCGGAATTTCTTTCGCCGGTTATGATACCGGTGGTTTTGTAGGTGAAGCGAATCCAAAACTTTTTGCCCGCTGGATTTCCATTGCTGCCTTCTCTCCTTTCTTCCGTGCGCATACCATGATTAACACGCGGGATTCTGAACCCTGGTCCTACGGAGAAGAAGTAGAACAGATCTGTAAAAATTACATCTCACTCCGCTATCAGTTATTACCCTATATCTATTCACTGTTCTATCGGTCATCTCAGAATGGAGAACCTATTCAGCGGACACTGGCGATTGACTATACGTTCACTCCTCAGGTGTATAGCCATCAGTACCACAATCAATATCTGCTGGGAGCTTATATCCTTGTCGCTCCTGTAGAAAGCACACGCGACCTGGTGAAGATTTTTCTCCCGGAAGGCGACTGGTATTATCTATTTGATGGTAGAAAATATGCCGGCAACCAGGAAATAATCATGGAAAGTCCACTCCATAAACTTCCGGTGTTCATTAAGGCCGGAGCGATTATTCCTGCACAAAAAACCCTATCCAACACAACCGAGAAACCAACCGAACTGGTCATTCACGTTTACCAGGGCCCTTCCTCTTCATTTGAATGGTACGAAGATGATGGAGCCACCTTTAAGTATCAAAGCAATCAATTTACAAAACGAATCATCGAGCTGAACTCTTCCGCTAACCAATTGATTCTGCACAAGGCGAGCGGAGATTATACCTCTGTTTACACCCGCATAAAACTCGTACTCCACGGGTTCGCTCATCTCAACACCGTTCACCGGTCAGGTTCCAGCCTGCATCTTACTGACGGCACTCACTCGTTCTTCACACCCTTATCGAAATACGATCCCTTCAGTGAACCTGATTCGTTTGATGCAGAAGAGATAAAATCGGTAGTGCTGGATTACACCAAAGAGGAAGTTATATTTACGTGGTAGCAGTCACGTATTTATTCTTCTTCTATGAGTTCGTTGTCCGTCAATAAGCCCAGACTCAGCTTCTGGCAAATCTGGAACATGAGTTTTGGATTCTTTGGAATCCAGTTTGGCTTTGCACTTCAAAACGGAAATGCCTCTCGCATACTTACTACGTTTGGTGCAGATGTAGAACACCTCTCCTGGTTTTGGCTGGCTGCCCCCCTTACCGGAATGATTGTACAACCCATCATTGGTTATTACAGTGACCGCACCTGGACGTCGCTTGGCAGGCGAAGACCTTATTTTCTTGCCGGCTCGATATTGGCCTCAGCCGCATTGATGCTCATGCCCAATGCGCAGGTACTGGCATCACTATTACCAGCATTATATGTAGGTGCAGGTATTCTGATGGTAATGGATACTTCGTTCAATATTGCCATGGAACCCTTTCGCGCATTGGTTGCTGATCTGCTTCCCGCTGATCAACGTACGATGGGATTTGCCATACAAACTTTTCTGATTGGGCTTGGCGCTGTGATCGGATCGTGGCTACCCTATGTCTTTGCTGAACTCTTTGGCGTAGAGAAAACAGCAGTGGAGGGTGCTGTACCTTACAACGTAACGTTGTCTTTTTATATAGGTGCTGTTGTTTTTCTTGTTGCCATCCTCTGGACAGTCATCACAACAAAAGAATTTCCCCCCGAGTCAACTGAAGAGTATAAAAAGGATCCGGATAAAGTACCTGCGAAGAAAGGGCTTCTGCAAATCGCAAGTGACTTTGCCAATATGCCTAAAACGATGAAGCAGCTTGGACTTGTCCAATTCTTCTCATGGTTCGCCTTATTCTCCATGTGGGTATTTACTACATCGGCTGTTACCACGCATGTCTATGGACTTGACACACAAGATCATTCTTCCATCACCTATCAGGAAGCTGGCAATTGGGTGGGCATCATCTTCGGAGTATATAATGGGGTCTCTGCTATCTATGCACTTGCACTGCCGTTTATTGCTGCAAAACTGGGAAGGAAAACCACACACGCCATTTCATTATGTGCAGGTGGCATCGGCTTGATCTCCGTTTACTTCATTCATGATCCCAATCTTCTCATCTTATCCATGGTGGGCGTGGGTATTGCCTGGGCAAGTATTCTTGCTATGCCTTATGCCATTCTGGCCGGTGCAATTCCATCCCATAAAATGGGAATCTATATGGGTGTGTTTAACTTTTTTATTACGCTTCCGCAGATTATCAACGGTGTGATTGGCGGGCCTATCGTGAAATATTTCTATCACTCACAAGCCATCTATGCGATCGTTATGGCTGGCCTGTTTCTTTTCATTGCAGCATTCTGTGTACGCTTTGTGGAAGACAGAGATGATACGGTAACGATTTAATCCGATGAAAAATTTCCTGTTCATCGTTTTTGCTGTATTCATTACTTGCACTCATGCACAGGACTATTCGTTATCATCATTACAAACGGCTTCAAAAGTTAAGGATTCGCTTAAGCGAAAAGAAGCCATCACTACCATCTGGAATTCATTAAGTAAAGACAAACGTATTCCACTCATTACAGAAGACTCCGTGCTGTTTCTCTATCGTGGCCACGCGAAATCGGTACACTGGATGGGTGACTTCAATGGCTGGGGATACGATAAAAAATTTAACACCACCGGAAAACGAATCCCTGACACTGACATCTGGTACCTGAAAGCCTCCTTTCCGAAAAACGCTCGACTGGATTATAAAATTCTTATCGATGATACGAAATGGATTCTGGATCCGGAAAACCCCTGGCAGCAATGGTCGGGTGTTGGTGGTGGAAGCCCGAATTCCGAGCTGCGAATGCCCTTATGGAAGGAAGATGAATGGCTTACCCCCAACGAAACCATTCCTCATGGGAAAGTACAATCCGATCTCCTGGTGAGCAGTAAGGTGCTGGGGTATCAAATTAATTACAGTGTTTATCTGCCTGCTGTTACCGGTTCACGCGCTTCTCTTCCTGTAATTTATGTCACAGACGGTTATGAATACCTTCATCCCAAGATGGGCAATATGGCGATGGTACTTGATAATCTGATTGCAGCCAAAAAGATAAAACCGGTGATGGCTGTTTTTATTGATCATCGCGAACCGGTAGATCGCACCAACAACAAACGAATGGAAGAGCTGGCCATGAACACGAAATACCTGAAATTCGTTACCGATGAACTCATTCCTAAAATTGAATCTGCTTATCCGGCAGAGAAAAATGCCGCTGGCAGAGCTATACTGGGTACTTCCATGGGTGGACTGAATGCGGCTTATTTTGTGTTTACCAAACCAGACGTGTTCGCTATGGCGGGCATGCAATCTCCGGCCTTCTATACGCGCCCGCAGATCTACTCGCTTTGCAACAACCACGCCCATACCAAAGTAAAGATTTCGATGACCTCGGGATTGATTAACGACACCAGTGAAAGTGGGCAGAAAATGAAAGACATACTGGAAAAGAATGCGTGCGAGTACCACTATCGTGAAGTGAATGAAGGCCATTCGTGGGGTAACTGGCGTAACCTGATTGACGATATCCTGATCGATTTATTTGAGCAGCCCTGATTGCATTTTCAGGCACTGAATTTGTTATTTTGCAACCCCAAAACCCACCATGTAAAATGATACGAAGTTTAGCTACCACACTTTTCGGTCTTCTTACTCTTGTTTTCATTATTTCCTGCAGCTCAGGGAAACACGCCTATAAAAATGGCGATTACTACGAAGCGGTCCTCACCTCCGTTCAGCGCTTGCGTCAGAATCCGGATCATAAAAAATCAACTGAAGTGTTAAAGCTAAGCTACCAGGCTGCGGTCAGCTTTCTGGAAACTGATGCCCAAAACCAGATTAATGCCAACGCCAATTTCAAATGGCGAAGCGTGGTTCAGGATTATGAAAAAATAAATCATCTCTACGAGCAAATCAGAACCTCGCCCGGAGCAATGAAAGTAATCTCAAACCCGGTGAACAAATACACGGAACTGACGGACGCAAAAAACAAAGCCGCTGAAGAAGTGTACGAAGCGGGAGTGCAAGCCATGATGAAGAACACACGGGAAAATGCCAAAGAGGCGTACTATCTTTTCAAGGAGTCACAAAACTATTCACCCGGCTACCGCGAAGCCATTGAGATGACCAATCAGGCCGAATACAATGCCACATTGAGAGTGTCCTTTGATGAATCCAATGCTTCACGTGAGAACTTCAGCATACAGCCAGCGGTAAGTAACACTCAACGTCAGTTCCTGAAATTCTATTCTTCCGCTGAAGCATTGAATACCAAAGACCCGATCGATCAAAACCTGAAATTGATTTACAGAGGTTGTATGATCCCCAACGCTCCTTCCACCTCTTCCAGCACCGAGAACGTAGAACAAGATGTGAAAGTAGGCGAGAAAACAGTGAACGGGAAGAAGGAAGACGTAATGGAAAAAGTAAAAGCAAAGGTGACGATCTACTCCCGATCGCTCGCAGCGGAATGTTCTTCGATGATTCAGATCACTGACCTGAAAGCGGGTAGCACCTTGATTAACAATCAGGTAGATGGGAGATCCAACTGGCAATACTCATGGGCTACCTATACGGGGGACATCAGGGCATTGAGCAACAGCCAAAAGGAACTGGTCAAGAAAAAGGAAGCTTATCCGCAGCGCGATGACCTTGTCAACCAGGCCCGTCAGAACTTACTGAATAACCTATCCAATCAGTTGCGTAATTTCTACAGCAAGTACTAAAAAGGACGTCCGGCCGACAATTACTTCCGCAATCCAAACCATTTCCTGCCTGCGTAGGTTTACAGGTATACCATTTTCAATGTTTCAAAGTATGAAAAACGGATTAATTGCCTTTTTGTTAGTATTCACTGCCCACATGACCTGGGCACAACGACTGGAAGGAAAAAAAACGATGAGTGAAGTAAAATCAAATCTGGAAAAAGCCACCTTTGGAAACGGATGTTTCTGGTGCACCGAGGCGGTGTTCCTTGAATTGAAGGGAGTTCAAAAGGTGGAATCAGGCTATTCTGGCGGCCAGGTAAAAAACCCGACTTACAGAGAGGTGTGTACCGGAGAAACCGGTCATGCCGAGGTGATTCAAATTACCTATGATCCAAAGGTGATCTCGTATGAAGAACTGCTGGAAGTGTTCTGGAACACGCACGATCCTACTACACTGAACAAGCAAGGTGCGGATGAAGGGACGCAGTATCGTTCGGCTGTGTTTTATCACAATGAGGAGCAAAAGAAAATTGCAACCGAATACAAAAAGCAACTGGAGGCATCTAAGGTGTATCGGAATCCGATTGTAACTGAAATCAGTCCTTTGATTAACTTCTACAAAGCGGAAGATTATCATCAGAATTATTACAGCCTGAATCCTAATCAGGGATATTGCCAGTATGTGATTCGCCCCAAGGTGGAGAAGTTCAGAAAACAGTATTCGGCGAAACTGAAAAAGTAACCGGATATTGTATGAAATGATTAAAAAATGATTTTACTAAAAAACGTAACCTAATCTTTTCACTACCGTTTTATTTACAAGAGTAGAGTAATTTCTCTCATAGGTTTAGGTTTAGGTAAAACAAAAGGCCCCTCAGACGGAGGGGCCTTTTGCATTAACAGCAGGTTACTTTTTTTATTTCGATTCGGTAATATCGCGCGAGAATACGGCAAGGCCGATGGTCGCTCCGGAATAATCACGGAGTGGGTTGTAACTCAAGCGGTATCTTCTTCCTGCATACTCCTGCTCCAGCTCAAAATTCTCACCACGCAATGCACGGTCGTATATTTTGCGCGACTCCGGATCAATGCTCAGCATGTCCAGCCCCTTGGTTACTTTAACACCCGATGCACTCACCGCGCGATCAAACACTTCGTTACTGATAACTAATTTATACTGACGATCAATCGCAAAAATGGAGTCTGTGCTGGAGTTGATCAGATTAGTCAGATATGCCTCTTTGTCCTGAGCTTCCTTCACTACCCGGTTCATTCCCTCCTGTGTAGCCTGAAGTTCTTCCATGTTCTGACGCATCTCTTCTTCCTGCGCACGCATCTCTTCCGTCATCTGTTGCGACTCTTCCAGCAACTTGGTTGTGCGCTCATTAATTTTCACCGTAGATATGGTGGACGCGATACTCTCTGAAATCTTTTTCACGAAATCCACTTCGTGATCTTTCAGCACATTGAACGAAGCAATTTCTACTACTCCAAAAATCTGATCGTTTACCTTCAAAGGTACAATCAGAATACAGCTTGGATTAGCATCACCTAAACCCGAAGTAATACGGATGTAGTTTTGAGGAACATCCGTGAGGAAGATGGTATCCATCTCCTGCCAGCTTTGTCCGGCAAGGCCTTCTCCTCGGTAAATCTTTTGATTCAGGAATTTCTTCTTATCCCACGCATAGCATGCCGTCATGGACATGGTTGGCTCTTCATTATCGGTATCATCAATGATATAGAGCGCGCCCTGGTTCGCCTTCAGGTACTTGATCAGGTTGGCGATGATCTCATCGGATAATTTTCTTACATCATTGTTATTGGTACGAAGTATTTCTCCAAACTTGGCCATCCCTTCGGTTGCCCAGTTGCGTTTCTTATCTTCATCAGCCACGCGCGACAGGTTACCACGCATGTTCAGCAATGCATTGCCCAGTACATCATGCTCACTCAATGGCTGGAAGTCAGAATCGTATCTTCCATTACCAATATTTTCAGCAAAACCCGTTGTTGCTCTCAACCCACTCACCAGGTTATCCATAGCAGTGGCCATTTCCCCGATCTCATCATTGCCGAATTTCTTATTCTTATCCTCTACCAGTTCGCCTTTGCCGAGTTTCACAATCACTTCTTTAATATAGTTGATCGGAACCGTTATTGATCTCACAATGATAACAGCAGCTATGATGGATAATAAAACAATAAAACCACCCAAGCTAAAAGTGAAGTAATACAATTGTTTAGTCGCATCGGTAATCTCAGCATCCGATGTTTCCGTCACCGCATTCTGTCTTTCAATGAGGGCATCCAGTCTTTTGATCAGGTCGGTTGACATGGGAATTACCTGGCTCTCTACCGCATCTTCAGCTAGCAGTTTTGTCAGGCCGTCTTCATAGTTTTCGAACGAAGTCAACTTTTCGGTTACGTTTTCCTTCGCTGCCTTGATCATATTTTCAAAGTTGATGAACACCGTGTCCATGTTCCTGCGGTCTGGTTCACTCCAGTTGGGGGTGAGTTTACCAATCTCCATCTTCAATGCCGGGTAATCATTATCAATGATCTGCACCAGTTTATCCTTATCCTCTTTATTGGCTTGCAGATAGACCCAGTTGGTAATGTACATTTTTGATTGGGTCACCATCAAAATGAATTTATTGACTGCCTCTTTGGAGGGGCGTGCATTATCCGACGAGAACTGTACCGATTTATCGATTACTCTTCCTTTCCAGAATATCACCAACACCATGACAACGGTAAGGAAAATCAAGGAAAGAAATCCTATCGAAATCTTTCTACCAATGGTGAAGCGAAATTTTCGTTTCGTACTATTTTTCTCCATAAAAAGTTAAAAAATTAAATAACTAAAGCCTATTGAGTGATCTCCTGAACTCGGTTTTGTGCGTACAAAACTATACATATAAATGAGATCTACCTGACAGGATGGCCAAAAGATGTATAACACCGTGCGTTCCGGGAGAGCATATTCGAAGGGCAGGTAATTCATTCCGGCCAAATTTAGGGTGTTCCATAAAATAAAATTCTGACAAAATAATACAATTTCGCACATCAAACAGGTTTGGTGGTTTATTGGAGGAATGTAAGCCTGTGACCCCTCGCAACTGCATTTTACCACAGGCTCACACCCTCATCCGCCTGTTGCCTTCAACCGAGATCGCATTTTACTCCTTTATCATGCCAGGTTATTGCGTTGCCTCTCCTGAAAAATAAATCACAACGGTGGGCGGTTTAGCCTGTTACCGGTTTAATTTTGAAGTTTATACTTTTGAAACTTTGATATGGTACATGTGGGCGGCAATCCTTTGCTGACAAACGACTTTGAACGGGTGATTTATGGAAATGAGAGCGTTGATTTACAATCCGATGCATTGCAAAAGGTAAAAATCAACTACGAGTTCCTTCAGCGATATTCAAAAGACAAGATCATCTATGGTATCAATACCGGCCTTGGCCCGATGGCCCAGTACAAAATCAGCGAAAGCGAGCAGCTCGAATTGCAGTTTAACCTGATCCGGAGCCACAGTTCAGGGAGCGGTCATCATTTTACAGAAGAATTGGCCCGCGCGACCATGCTTGCACGCCTGAATAGCCTGATGCAGGCAACCTCTGGCATACATCCTGAAGTGGTGGAATTGTTAAAACAACTTCTGAATTCAAAAGTCAGCGCCTGCATTTTTGAGCGTGGGGGCGTGGGAGCCAGTGGCGATCTGGTGCAGCTTGCCCATCTGGCGCTTAATCTCATCGGTGAAGGTGAAGTGCTTTTTGATGGGAAACTGTTACCCGCTGAAAAAGTCTTTGCCGAACAAAAAATCAAGCCGCTTACCATTCATCTTCGTGAAGGACTTGCCTTGATGAATGGCACATCGGCCATGACGGGTGTTGGTATGATCAATCTCATTCATGCCAAAAAAGCATTTCACATCTCCCTGCTTCTGTCTTCACTCACCAATGAACTGATGGAGTCGTTTGATGATCACTTTTCATCCGAACTTAATCAGGTAAAGCACCATGAAGGCCAATCGAAAGTAGCCGAAGGCATGCGTACCGTTCTGGCAGATAGCAAGCTGGTACGCAAACGCCCCGATCATTTATATCATCGCAAAGTAGAAGAATCCATTTTCACCGATAAAGTGCAGGAATACTATTCGCTGCGCTGCGTACCACAGATACTTGGGCCCATTTATGATACGTTGATTCAAACCGAAAAAGTATTGATCAATGAAGTCAATTCAGCCAATGATAACCCGGTGGTGGATCATGTGAATGAAAACGTATATCATGGTGGAAACTTTCATGGTGACTATGTTTCGCTTGAAATGGACAAGCTGAAAATCGTCATCGCCAAACTGTGCATGCTCTCTGAGCGCCAGCTGAATTATCTTCTCAATGACAAGTTGAACAAGAAGCTTCCGCCCTTCGTAAATCTGGGCAAGCTCGGCTTGAATTTTGGAATGCAGGGTATGCAGTTTACGGCTACCTCCACCACTGCCGAAAACCAGACACTCTCCTACCCGATGTACCTGCACAGTATCTCCAACAACAACGATAACCAGGACATTGTGAGTATGGGGTGCAATGCCGCATTATTGACAAGGAGAGTGATCGACAATACGTATGATGTCCTGACCATACAGGCGATCACCTTAATTCAGGCGATCGACTACCTGAAGTGCCAATCACGGTTGTCTTCTGTTACGCTTGCCTTTTATCATGACCTACGGTCCATCATGCCATCCTTCATTGATGACCAGCCGAAGTATAAGGATCTTCAAAAAATCAAAGCACATTTACAGCGCAAGGAATCTGTTTTACCTTTATCATTTTAATTGATGAAATACGCATTAGTCACCGGGGGATCACGAGGGATAGGCCGAGCAACCAGTATCAAGCTGGCGGCCATGGGATATTCGATCCTTGTCAACTATAAAAGCAACGAAACGGAAGCTCAGAAAACGGCCGAACTTGTCACCGCACAAGGTACTGCTGCCGAGCTTTTAAAGTTTGATGTCTCCAGCAAAGAAGAAGTGGATCGTGTATTGGGAGGATGGATGGAAGCCAACCAAGAGAAGACCATTGAAGTACTGGTGAACAACGCAGGTATCCGCCAGGATGGTTTGCTGATGTGGATGACGGATGAACAATGGAAAAATGTACTCGGCTCCAGCCTGGATGGATTCTTTTACGTAACACGCCTGATCGTAAGCGGGATGCTCACAAAAAAATACGGACGCATCGTAAACGTAGTGTCGCTGTCAGGGTTGAAAGGACTTCCCGGTCAGGTCAATTATTCCGCAGCGAAAGCAGGTGTGATTGGTGGCACCAAAGCACTGGCGCAGGAAGTAGCACGCAGGGGGGTAACCGTGAATGCCGTAGCACCCGGCTTTATCAGAACGGACATGACCCACGACCTTAAGGAAGACGAGCTGAAGAAACTCATTCCCATGCAGCGGTTTGGGGAAGCGGAAGAAGTTGCAGACGTGATCGCTTTCCTCGCTTCAGACAAAGCCTCCTACATCACCGGAGAAGTAGTGTCCATCAACGGAGGGCTTTATTCCTGAAACCTGCCATACAAAATCAGGTACTCCTTTTATTGAAATCGCGTATTTTTGCGGCTAAAAGTGTGCATGCAGAATAATTTTGTACCTAACTTTCATGGGCATTTGGCAGAACAAAAACACATTTTTCGGGTTAAAAACTAAAGATGAATCGAGTTGTAATTACCGGGCTGGGAATTTATTCATGTATAGGCAAAAATCTCTCTGAAGTGCGTGATTCACTGTATCATGGCAAGTCGGGCATTGTGCTGGATCAGGCCCGTAAAGAGATGGGGTATCGCTCCGGCCTTACGGGATTGGTAGAGAAGCCAGTACTGAAAGGCGTACTCGATCGCAGGGCACGAATCATGCTTCCGGAACAAGGAGAATATGCGTTTATGGCCACTACCGAAGCGCTGGCCCATGCGAAGCTGGATCAGGCCTATATCGATCAGCACGAACTGGGAATTATCTATGGTAACGACAGCTCGGCACAACCGGTTATTGAAGCCATCGACATTATACGGGCTAAAAAAGATACCATGCTGATTGGTTCGGGATCTGTTTTTCAGGCGCTTAACTCAACTGTGAATATGAATCTGGCTACCATTTTCCGTTTGAAGGGGATTAACTTCACGGTCAGTGCAGCATGTGCCAGTGGCTCCCATTCCATTGGCATGGGTTACATGTTTATTCGCAATGGACTTCAGGATTGTGTGATCTGCGGAGGAGCCCAGGAAACCAATATTTATTCCATGGGAAACTTTGATGCGCTGGGTGCCTTTTCGGTACGGGAAGATCATCCCACCAAAGCATCAAGACCATTTGATAAAAACCGTGATGGCTTAGTACCCAGTGGCGGAGCGGCTACAGTGATCCTCGAAAGCCTGGAGCACGCTCAGAAACGCGGCGCTACCATCTATGGTGAAGTCATTGGCTACGGTTTTTCATCCAATGGAGAACACATCTCCAACCCAAGTGTGGATGGCCCGGCGCGGTCGCTGAAACTGGCGCTGAAGAACTCGGGACTGAATGCCTCTGAAATTGATTACATCAATGCCCACGCCACTTCCACCCTTGCCGGGGATGCCAGTGAAGCACGAGCCATCGATGCTGTGTTTGGAGAAAGTAAAACACCGGTGAGCTCAACTAAATCGATGACGGGCCATGAGTGCTGGATGGCCGGTGCCAGCGAAATCGTATACTCCTCTTTGATGATGCAGCACTCTTTTATGGCGCCCAACATCAACTTTGAAACACCCGATGAGGATTCGCGCAAGCTTAATATTGTCGAAAAGACA
>JAHEZH010000247.1 GCA_023251155.1 Flammeovirgaceae bacterium
GGCACTTATTTTTGCCTTTCAGTAATGTGTCGCTGAAAAAAATATTTGGCAAAAAGAGAAAGCCTCATCATTGAGGCTTTCTCCTTTTTGTGCACACTAAAAGTGTTTCAAACCATCTCTGTATTAGGGGCTAGTAGTGACCACTTTGCCTGAGTCGATACGTTTGCCGTCCTCAATAATGTGATAAAAATAAAAGCCATTGGGTGTAAGAACTTCAACATGTATTTCGCTACTCCATTTTCCGGCATAGATCAGTGTTCCGGATGCATTGAAGATAGCAACCTGATAGTGCTTACCTCCGGTGTACGTTTTATCTAGAAAGGAAAGCGCAGACTTTTCATCGGCTTCGCCTAAGGCAAGAACATCCTGTTTGTCTTCTGTTGAGGACGTGCCAAGAGCGCTTTGAGGTGAAGCTGTACGAGCAGCGCTACTATTATTTATCTGTCCATAAATCTCTAATTCATAAATTGAATACCCGTATTGAACTCCACCCCATCCATAGGACCGTACCAATCCCACAATGCGTACGTACCGTGCCGTACCAGTGATGTCGGTCAGTACATTATTCGCTGCCGAATTACCAGTGATCGTTTTGATGGTTGCCCAGGTAGTGCCGTCTAAAGAATAATCGATCTTGTATGAAACGGCCAAAGAGGCTTCCCAGAAAATTTTAATTTTAGAAATATTGAAATTGCTACCCAGATCAACAGCGATCCATTCCGTAGGCGAAAATGCACTTGACCAGCGTGTGGTTAAATTACCATCTACTGCATTGGGACCTACACCTTGCGCTCCTAGCCAGGTTTGATTCGATGAGGTGGTGATGGGCTTTTGTAACGCAATATTGCTATCCAAAATCGGAGCGGGTGCCGCAACCGGGGCTGGATTAACGGTGATACTCAGGTCGTCGCTGCTGGCGCTGCCGGAATTATCCATTGCTGTTAACCGGAAAATATATGCTCCTGCAACCAGTGAAGATAAGGAAACTGTTGAAGTACTTGCATTGGTCAGTGTAGCCGCCGGACCACTTACTTTTGTCCAGAGGTAACTTGAAATAGTTCCATCTGTATCGGTAGCTGTTCCGGTGAGTGCCATGGAGTTAACAGGCAATTGCAAAGTCTTGTCGGCACCTGCATTAACTGTTGGTGCGGTATTCACCACCACACTCATATCGTCACTGGTGGCAGCACCTTTGTTATCCGTTGCTGTAAGTCGGAATACGTATGTACCTGAAATAAGTGAACTTAAATTTAATGTCAGCGTGTTCGTATTATTTAGTACCACGGAAGGTCCAGACACTTTTGTCCATAGCGTGGAAGTGATTGTTCCATCTGCATCCGTAGCAGATCCTGTCACAGTTAATGTACTGGTTGGAGGAAGAATGCTTTTATCAGTTCCTGCATTGACAACCGGAACCATGTTGGCAGGGGCAGCATAAACAGTTACTGTTATTGTAGTATTCCCTGCTCCTCCCGCATTATCCATCGCTGTCAATTTCATCGTATAAGTACCTTCAACAAGATTGCCTAAACTAACGGTTGGTGTTGCTGCGTTTGTCAGTGTGGCGGTATTGGGGCCGGATACTTGTGTCCATAAGTAAGAGGAAATGGTTCCATCTGTATCTTTTGCCGAACCAGTCAATGTGATTGAATTAACAGGTAGAGTAATTGCCTTGTTAGTCCCTGCGCTTACAACCGGAATCGCATTTGAACCCACATTTTTTCGTTTGGTTAATAGCCATTCATACACGTTCAGGGGAGACTGAACAGAATGGTCGGTCGTATAGGCTTTGTCCCAGGCATTATGCCCTACATTAGGATAAGAGGTCCACTTTAATTCTGCCGCAGGTGCTGGCGAAGTGCAATTGGCAATGGCATTAAATTGCGCCAGGCCGGTTGCATAGGGAATAGTAGTATCACTGGTTCCGTGAAATCCCCAAACAGGAATTTTACGTGCGGAAATAGTGCAGCCACTTACATTATCAAAACCGGCAACTACGGCAGCCGCTGCAAAGACATCCGTCGTCTGACCAATGCCCATGTAAACTCCTTCGCCTCCCAGACTAAGTCCGGTCAGATAAACGCGGGTCTTGTCAATCCGATAGTTCTTGCTGCCTGTTAAAATTTCGTTGAAAAAGGATTGTAACAGGCTTGGCCACCAACCCCCAACACTAGGGCTTAACTGGGGGGAGATTACAATGAAGCACTCATCCGTGCCATTCACATTGAAGCACATGGTGCTTCCATTTTTAATCAGTTTGGGTGGACCATTGGCTTTCACTTTTTCTAAGTCGGCAGCAGATCCATTTCCCATTTCTCCCAGGCCATGGAGAAAGATAAGCACCGGGTAAGTGCGACTGGTATTTGTAGCATAATCAGGAGGCAAGTACTCCAGGTATCCCACTCCCTGAGGAGTCATACGCGGAGTTTGTACTAACTGTCCGAAAGAACAATCAGCAAACAAAGCAAGAAACAGCAAAACCAGAATGGCGTTTCGGAAGGAATTTCTTGTAAACAGATTGTGATGCATGATATGAAATAGTGAGTGAGAAAAACATGAAGAACAAGACATAGTGAGGCTGCTACCTAAGTCGTTAGGTGTTTATTCAAAATGCGGTTGAATAAAAAAAGTGGGTCAGCTGAAGTCCGGTATTGAAAGCTGTGGACAGAAATACCTACTTACTTTGAACAAGGTTGTATTTATAACGAAGCAGCGCTCTGGTGGCATTTGGTTTTTAATCATGGACAGTGGCTTATGTAGGATACAAAATTAGACACACCTCAGCCTTGGAATCCTGCAATAGCATGCAAGAGCTTACGAATACCTTTTTTGTCGTGGAGGAAATTAAGGAAGCGTTCTGCGTTTGAGAAAAGTTGGTAAAAGTTATTTCATCGGTTTATATCTACGCTTCGCAGTAGTGTGTCGGTAGAATGCTGTACTCCTAAACTTGTTTTCAAAACAAAGAATGGCGATTGTTCTGTAAATCTTACATAGTTATCCATCTTCCTTTTATAAATCCCTGGATGTACGGGTACTGATGGCATTACGAATTTATTCGAACACTTCGGTGATATGGGGTAATCAGGCACCAGCAGGTGTTGATTAATATCACCATACTGTTGAGATTTTAACACTACTACTATTGTGTTTACATCAGCCACTCAGCTCTCTTGCTACTACATTTAATAACCGGCTATGGGTGTATTATATGAAGACCTGGGTCAGCGTATCATGGATGGTTTTTTCGGTAGCATCGGCCTTTACAACCAGTTCGATTTCTCTGATGGCGGCAGAAAAAAAATGTACATCGATTACAAGGGAAGTATTCAGTCACCATTCAGGCCTCATTTCTTATCCAATCAGCTTCGGTGTAGCTTGTTCGGGAGCATGTGCTTTTAGCCGGTTCTTGTAAGAAAGAAGTTGTAAAAAACCCGATTTTTGGGGATAATGACAGTTTAAAAACTATTTTAATTAGTAGTATTGCTAATTAATTTAGTATTTCATTTCTTTGAGCATCACTTAAAAAAACGCTCATGAAAACAGTAAAAACATCGTCAGGCCTGAGAATCATTGACAGTGACCAGTACACTGTAATGAGCAACCAGCTTCGATCTATCCTTCAGGAAGACCGAAAAACGATCATCAGCAATCTGATCGATAGCGGTCTTAACCGATACATTGATTATAAGTTTGGAAGGATAGTGGATGCTGCCCAGCTAAACAGGATAATGCTAAAACTACAGGAGCTTGGCGAGCGTAGTATTAATATGATTCGCTATGGACAGGTGATGGAGTCGCTGGAGAAATATGATTTCATTCAAGTGGGTAACGGACTGTTCTTTATGGAAATTGATCACATCATTCTTCAATGCCTCAGCCAGGTAGAACTCTTTCATTCACCCAGTCGTGGCATTTATCAACTTTAAACCATTTACAATAAACAATAAATCAATTTATGGCGAAGGAAACAACCAAAGAAAATCCAGTGACAGAAGCATTGAGAAAACTAAAAGACGAAGAAGCAGAGCTGCTGATTCGAATAAAACCTATTCAGGAGGCCATCGCGGCATTAGAAAAGATTGTGGATAAATCAGTCAAGAAGGTGAAGCCGATAAGCACAAAGGATAACCAGGAAGACGCTTCTACTCAAGATGAGAATAACCAGGAAGCGGCCTGAGAAAATCCATGTAATGAATTGACACGGTATAGTGCGGCAGAGGGAATTCCTTCTGCCGTATTATTTTTAAATCCGATCAACCGGATTACTTTTTTCAGTCGGATTTTGAAAAAACAAATCCCGCTTGACAAGGATAAAAGCAATCCATTATCAGAGATAAATCGGATTCTTATTCCCCTGGCTGTTTATCACACATTACGTTCTGCTTTGCTATAGCGCATTATCAATTTTTAATATCTTGGTCGCTTTAGAAAACATATGAGTGAGGGGGCTACAGAACCGGTTGTACATCAGAATAAAAATTTCAGCAATGTGAACTATGCAGGAAAGCGTCTGGAGAACAGGGAATTTCTGAATTGTGAATTCATTAACTGCGATTTCAATAAAAGTGATTTACGAGGTAACGATTTTGTGGATTGCCATTTTAAGCAATGTAATTTTTCTCTGGCTTCCATTGAGGAGGCAGGATTCAGAGACATCCGATTTACGGGTTGCAAAATTCTGGGTGTTAATTTCACAAGGTGTAATAAGTTCATGTTTTCGTTTGAGTTCACGGATTGCCTTCTTGATTACAGTACATTCTTCGGAACAAAGCTCAAAAAGACCAGCTTCATCCATTGTTCATTAAAAGAAACGGACTTTTCAGAAGCGGATTTGTCGGCTTCTGTTTTCGCTAATTGTGATCTGTCAGGCACACGCTTCGCTAACACTATCCTGGAAAAAACAGACTTTCGAACTGCACACAATTTTAGTATCGACCCCGATGCGAATAAATTGAAGAAAGCGAAGTTCGCCTCCTCCAACCTTCACGGCTTACTTGATAAATACCAGCTGGATATCGAATAGCAGCGAATGTCCGGTACTCAGAAAACACAGCGGGTCAAATTCTTAACAACATCAAGGAGCGTGAAGTGACACGGTTCGCTTTAAAGTAATCGCTCCTATTTCCTTGAACATTGCATGTATCACATCTCCTCGCGGTGGAAGGCCATCGTGTGGCGAACAACTAAAAAAAGGCCAAAAGTTGTTTCCAGCTACTTGTAGAAGGGTTTCGCAGTCCCACTCCCATTTTAAGAGAACTATTTAAAATCAAGTCATAAGTGAGCTAACGAGATGAGAAGAGCGAAAGCACCTATCGGTTCCCTTATTGGTCGGCTTATTGAATTTTTACAATTCGGACCACGATTGCCTATTCCTGGCTTACCTTTTAAGCACTGTTGGCCGTTATCCGGTAGTTTACGATCCACCGGTATCTTTTCTGATTTACCCGTATTGTAGAAAGTTTTACTCCGAACACCGTTTCCTCAAGGGTGTAGTACCTTGTTCCAGGCAGGACTCATAATTGTACGCCTACCGTCATTAAGAACTATAAAAACGATTATGAAAAAAGAATTAATGAAATCCGCATTAGTGATCCTGTTATTCGCATTTGTGCTGCCTTTTAACCCGCTTAAAGCACAAAGCAATGATAAAACGTGGAGCATCGGTGTAGAAGGAGGAGCTAATTTCTCAAAGCTGGGCAACGATGCCAGCGATAGTGATCTCAAACCCGGATTACTATTAGGAGGAAACCTTACTTATAGCATCCGTAATACGTATGGGTTCACTGGTAAATTATTGTATTCGCAAAAAGGGGCACAGGAAACAACGAATGGAGTGACCTACAAGTCCACCCTCAACTACATTGAAGTACCGGTAGTGGCTCGTATCTTTTTTAATCGTAACGGAAACTTTCGTCCCAATCTTTTTGCCGGTCCTTCGTTTGGATTTCTTACCGGGGCAAGTAACAAGACCGGCAGCGCTGACCGTGTGAAATTAGACAATTATAAAGATACATTTAAGACATTTGACTTCGGGCTCACCGGAGGTATCGGATTTAATTATGAAATGATGAATGACATCTGGTTATTGATCGATGCCCGCTATACTCATGGGCTGACCGATATTACTAAATCAGGGTCCACGTCCATTAATAATCAGGCAATAGGAATAACTGCCGGTTTTGCCATCGGGATTTAGTTCTTTTAAATGAATACCGCTAAACGGCCTTGTCTCTTTTTAGAGGCAGGGCTTTTTTCATTTAGCGATTCCATTCACTTCCTGTCTTCGTTCATCCCGCTCTTTAAAATAAACGGAGATCCCATGACCGGAAAAGAAGAAAACCACGGGCAGCATGGGCATTAAAAACCGACCATCCCAGTCTTCAGAAGTCATGCATACACTTAACACATGTATGGCCAGATAGACGATGGCAAAGGTGACCACCTGGTTCTTGCTTCTCTCTTTCAAAAAAACGCGAATGCAATAAAAATAGGCTG